>DASUZH010000292.1:0-8010 GCA_036376975.1 Burkholderiales bacterium
ACGTCGCCGATCTGCGGCGAGCCGTCGACGAAGTAGCGGTGGTTGGTGGCGTAGTTGGTCTCGGCCAGCCGCTTGAGCGTCGGGAACACCAGGTTCGGTATGAACGCCCAGCGCTCCGCGCCCTCGCCGGTGACCGGGTTGGTGTCCAGCGAGCCGGTGAACTTGTCGTTGCTCGGGTCGTCGGGCACGCTGACGCTCGCGGTCTGGTAGTAGGGGTTGTTGTCCGGGTCGGTCTCGATGGCGTGCAGCATGCCGTCGTTCGCCGCCACGTACACCGTGCCCTTGCGCGTGCCCGCGGTGCCGTTGGTCGAGTTGCGGAACTCGAAGTAGAACGGGTCGGACGAGGCGCTGTACGAGAACGGCGACGCGCGCACGTAGGCCGGCTGCGCGTTGACGATGTCGCCCAGCAGGTGCCTGCGGTTGCGGTACAGGTCCGTCGCGCTGGTGCCGCCGAGCACGGTCTCGTTTTCCACGTTGCCGCGCAGGAAGTCGATCAGGCTCTTCCTGGTGGCGGCGTCGCGGCGCGGGTCGAGGGTCGGCCAGCCGCCGGCCTGGCCGAGCGCGCCGGTCGCGCCGCCGAGCGGGTCGAAGTTGTCGTCCATCTCCGCCTGCGTGAGCAGGCCGCCGTCGGTGCAGGTCGGATAGTCGCCGGCGTCGGTGTCGACGGGGCAGAAGCTGCGCAGGCGGTTGCCGTTCTGCAGCACGTTCAGTCCGTTCACCGTGACGGTGAGCGCGGGATTGGTGTCGGCGGCGTCATAGGTGTAGATCTTGCGGTTGGCGTCGGTGCGCTGGTCGAGCTGCACCTGCGCCGACCACAGCTGCCGCTCGGAGATCACGCCGTCGACCAGGCTGATGGTGCGCGCCTTGACGTCGCCCGACCACTCGACCGTGGCGTACTGCGCGGTGAAGGCGAAGTTGTCGCCCGCCACCGGCTGCAGGTTCGAGGTCGCCGCCGCGGCGCCGGCGCCGACGCGCTGCGCCACCGAGTTCAGCACCTCGTTGATGCCCGCGGCGAGCGACACCGGGTTCTGCGCGCTGAAGAAGCGTCCCTTGCCGTTGACCGCGGCGTGCCACAGGTCGTCGACCGTGGTCTCCTCGTTCGCCACCGGCTTCGGCCAGGCGTTGGTGCCGGTCTTGCCCGGCGTGCCCATGATCAGGTCGTAGTCGATGCTGTTGCCCGGCTCGAGGTAGTTCGGATGGAACAGCAGCGTGCCCGAAATGCCCATGCCCACCGTGAAGGTGGTCATGTGCTGGTGCGGCGCCGTGTCGATGCCCGACGGCGGCACCTGGTTCTTGAAGCCGACGGTGCGCGGCGCGACGACCGTCGTCGGCAGCAGGTCGTTGTTGTAGTAGTAAGCCGCCACGTCGGCCAGCGTGTTCGAGTTGCCGTCGCCGTCGACGTCGCCGACCGCGGTCGAGCCGTTCTCCTTGACCGCGACCGTGCCGCTGTCGTTCCAGTACCCGTCCGAGGTCAGGATGGTGAAGTTCGGCTGGCAGGCCGAGTTGATCGGCGTCTGGCCCATGTTGCCGCCCGGGTTGCGGTCGGCGAAATAGCCGCCGGCGCGCGACAGCGAGGTGCGCAGCGGCGTGTTGCCCGGCGTGTCGGTGTTGTAGAGCGCGGTATACCAGTTGTTTTTCTGCGCGCCCGCGCCGCTGGCGAAGGGCGCCACCGGCACCCACAGGCCGGTGTCGAAATTGATCGTCATGTAGCCGAGGCGCCAGTTGTCCGGCAGCGCGGCGAGCGCGATGGCGCGGCCGATGGCGGACTTCGCCATCTGCATGCGCGTGCGGTAGTAGGAGAACCAGTTGGCGAAGTTGGTCATCTCCTCGTCGTACGAGCACTTGTTCACCTCGGTCACGCAGTCGGTGCGCGCGGGGTAGCGGTTGTAGAGCTGCCCCGGGACGATGTTAATACGCACGAACTTGCCGACGTTGATGCGCCGCCAGGGCAGCGCCGCCGCCGAGTCGCGGCCGTTGGCGAAGTTGGAGGCGAGGTGCTCGACGTCGCCGCTGATGGCGGCGCCGCTGAGCGTGAAGGGCGGGTTGAAGCCGCCGCCGAAGTTGCGGGTGTCCCACGCGATCGGGGTGCCGTTGGGAACGCCGAGGGGCGCGGTGATGGTCAGCACGTTGCCGCTGCGGCTTTTCGACCAGCCCGCCGGCAGGACCAGGCCGTCATGCACCAGGATGGCCATCCTCCTGTTTCGCGTGTCGGAGTCGTCGTTGCACTCGCCGTGCGTGCAGCGCACCGTGGTGGGGATGAAGTCGACGCCCTGGATGGTGATGCTGGTCACCCGGCTGCTGTTGCTGAAGTTGGTGGTGTCGGCCACGTCCTGGAACGTGATGACGGCTTTCGCCGCGGTGCTGGCAGCCCCGTTGTTGGTGACCAGGGTGATGGTGGCGCCGTTGTAGTTCACGCCGATGACCGGCGCGGTGATGTTGACCTTGTTGCTGCCGGTGGCCGGCTTCGCCGCGGTGAAGCCGTGGCCGCCGATGTTGAGGTTGATCTCGTCGCGGATCGCGGTCGCCCACTGGCTGGCGGTCTGGCCGCCGGTCAGGATCAGGCCGTCGCTCAGCTGGATCTGGGTGCCGTCGTCCAGCGTGACCACGATGCGGGTGATGTCGCCGGCGAGGTTGTCGGACTGGGTGTTGACCGTGATCGAGCCGACCGCCTTCTCGCCGGCGTCGGCCGCGGTCGCCGTCGCGATGCTGCCGAGGAAGCTCGGATGAATGCGGCTGCTCGAGCGCTTGGCATGGCAGTCGGTCGCGTTCTCGTCGGTGCAGAAGCGCACCGGCGCCGGCGTGTTGTAGAGCTTGCCGCCGACGACGGTGCCGGGCTCCTCCGCGGCGACGCAGTCGTTCATCCTGGCGTCGGTGCAGTGGACCGTGGCCTCGAGGCGGTAGTAGTAGGGCGCGCCGAACTTGTACTTGCGGCTGCCACCCGTGGTATTGCCGTACTGGTAGGTGGCGTCGGGATAGGTGTACGAGCTGTTGATCTTGCAATTGGAGCCGGTGGCGGAGTCGCTCTGGCTCTTGCACCAGACGCGGTCGGGGAACCCGGTCACCAGGTCGACGTCGGTGGTGGGCGTGCCCGGCGTGTCCATGTCCCAGTTGTCGTTCGAATGCAGGTTCTTCCGTCCCGAGTTGGAGGTGCTCGCGCTGACGTTGTCGGTCAGCACCCTGGTCCAGTTGCTGGTGTTGGCCGCGGTCATGCTGATGCGCTGCGAACCGTCGTAGTTGACCGCCGGCAGGTAGCGCACTTCCGGGTTGTAGTACTGCGTGTTGAACTCGGGCGTCATCGCCGGCGGGTCGCCCGGCCGGCAGTCTTCCAGGTCGTTGGTGGTGCTGGTTACGGTGTTGTCGCCGTCGCCGGAGTCATGGCAGTGCTTGAAGGTGAACGTGCTGGTGGTGGAGACGTAGTCCGGGCTGAACTGCCGGCGCATCGAGCCGGAGTCGTCCAGGATCAGCAGCAGGTTCGGGTTGAGGCTCGAGCTGGCCGGCTGCGTGATCGGATAGTCGGCGATGTCGGTCAGCGCGTGCAGCGGACCGGACAGGGCGACCGAGGCGCTGAGCGCCGAGGCGACCAGGCGTTTGGCGTAGAGGCGGATATTGTTTTGTTTTTGCATGGCAGGCTCCCTGAAGCGAAGCTTCAGAACAGAACGGTCTGGATGTAGCTCTTCGAGTTGCGCGGCCCGGTGACCTGCACCGTGACGCGGTAGATCGCGGCCACCGCCCCGGACAGGGCGTAGCCGCCGTAGGTCGCGGCGCCTTTGCTGCCGGTGGACGCGCCGCCGGCGGTGCCGTAGGTCTTCACGCAGTTGACGCCGGCGGTGCCGGGGTCGCCGTCGTTCTGGCACAGCCGGTTGATCACGTAGCGCACGGTATAGCCGGCCGGCGGCGTGTACGGCGACGCGGTGACGTCCACCGGCACGCCCGAGTTCCAGTAGGTGTCGTTGCCGAGCAGCGTGATGTCGTCGCGCCACCTCGCGTAGTAGGCGGCGGTTCCGGCGGTCAGCGTCTGCGTCTGCAGCTGGGTCGCGGTGCGGGTCTTCAGCCAGGCGCGCGCGGCCTCGATGCCGATGTCGCCGACATAGGTGGTGCTCTGCCGGAAGGCGAGGTTGGCTGCGATCACGGTGCCGGTGTCGACGCTGCGGATCAGCGCCACGCCGGCCAGCGACATCGCGACCAGGATGATCAGTGCGATGAACAGCACCACGCCCTGCTGGGCGCGGCGGCCGATGGTCCTCATGACGCCCTCCAGATCATGTTGCGCAGCGGCACGGTGGTCTCGAACACGCGGTAGCGGTAGCAGCGGTCGGCGCTGGTGACGGTGGCGACGTCGATCGCGGTGAAGATGCCGCCCGACCACGTCGGCGGATTGACCGTCGCGCTGCACTCGCCGGCCGAGTTCGGCTTCTCGTAGGTGCCGATGCGCGCCAGCACCGCGATGCGCACCGACATCACCTGCTGCCACTCCGAGCTGTTGGCGGGCGTGACCGAGCTGAACTCGTCGACCTTGTAGTCGTTCGGCACGTTGCCGCCGGCGCCGTTGTCCTTGCCGTACTGCGCGCGCAGGTCGACGATCCCGTCCATCACGTCGGTCTGCGCGCCGGCCGTGCCGGCGGCGAGCGCGATCGGGTCGGTGACGCGCAGCTTGCCGTTGTTGATCGAGTAGGTGCGGATCACCGGGTTGGGGCCCATGTTGACGATCGAGTCGCCGACCGCGTAGCTGGTCGGGTACAGGCCCCAGCTCGGCGGGTTGCTCGCCTCCGGGTTGAGCTGCAGCTTCTGGCTCGGGTCGGGCTCGACGAAGGTGATCTTGGCCAGCGTGCAGCCGGTGCTGCCGACCAGCAGCACGCGGTCGTTGACCGCGAACCCCACCTTGGAATCGGTATCGACGATGTTGGTGGTCGAGGCGAAGCCGCGGATCTGGCCCGCCACCATGCGCTCGGACTCGCTCGAGGCCATCACCGTGATGCGGTCGGGGTCGGTGAGCGGCACCGTGGTGTCGGTCTGGATATGCACCGGCGCGACGAAGATGCGCTCGAGCGGCGAGGTGGGGGTGATGTTCTTCGAGTGGTTGCCGCCGTGGTACCAGTACGCCTCGCCGCAGCCGAGCACGGTCGAGTCGGCGATGCCGTAGCCGCCGCCCTTGATGTCGCGCTCCATGCTGTACAGCGCGATCAGTCCGTTGGTCTGCGCGCCGCCCTCGCCGACGGTGGAGCGGTTGAAGTTGTCGCTCGTGATGTAGGCCTGGGTGATGATCAGCACGCCGATCATGCCGATCAGCATCGCGACCATCACTTCGAGCAGGCTCATGCCGGATTGGCGGCGCATGGCGGTCCTCAGTCGGTCGAGCGGAAGATCTGCGCGACCACCTGATGCCGGCTGTAGGTGGTCTCGCCCTGGCGCTGCCAGTACACGGTGATGGTGGCCTGGCGGGTGGCGATGGCGATGCTCGGCGGCGGCGTGCCGGCGATGGCGGGCAGCATGGCCTGCACGCGGGCCTTCCAGGCCGTGCAGCGCGCGTTGGAGGCGCACTGCGCGTCGTTGTAGTTGGCGAGGTTGTCGGCGTCGCCCCACATCGTGCCGACGATCTCGTTGGCGAGGAAGCTCGCCTCCGAGCGGTACTTGGCGTCGATGGTGGCGCGCATGGCGATGCCCTGCATGCCGAGCAGCGCCAGGATGCCGATCGAGAACAGCAGGATGCCGATCAGCGCTTCCAGCAGCATCACGCCTTGCTGTCTTGTGCGTAGGGTGGTCATGGTCAGAGGGCGCAGTTCCTGGGATCGCCGGCGGTGGACACCTTCGGGTCGCACACCCGCGGCTGCCCGCCGGCAGAGAGGGTCACCCGCATGCAGCGCATCGGGCCGCCGTCGTGCTCGCAGGTGCCGGAGGTGTTCTTGATCAGGATCGAGGTGGTCGACACGCCGGTGGCGCGGCCGAGGCCGTTGAAGGTGACCAGCGCGCCGCCGGTGGTCTCGAGCACGATGTTGCCGGTGCCCTCGGTGCCGGACTGCTTCTGCACGATCTTCGGCGTGGTGGTTTCGGACGCGGCGACCTCGCACTTGCCGACCGGGTCCTCGAGGCTCACCACCCAGGCCGGCGAGGCCGCGGCGAGCGCGCAGGTCGCGGTGAGGTTGGAGACCAGCTGGAAGCGCACCGGCGCGTTGCGCCGCAGGGCTTCCGCGCGCGCCAGGTTGAGCCCCTGCGTCAGGCTCTCCGCGGCGTTCTTGATCTGCGTGTTCTGCAGGAACAGCGAGAAGTTCGGCAGCGCGAGCATGAGCAGGATGCCCATGATCGCGATGCCCATCATCATCTCGATGATGGTGAAGCCGCGCGGGCGGCTGATCAGCACGTTTCGCCCTTCTTGGTGATCCAGCAGGTGGTCGAGTTGTTCCAGCCCGGCATCTGCGTGGCGTTGAACGTCGAGCCGCGCGCGTTGGACTGGTTGATGGTGAACGAGGCGCCGGCCAGGCCGGTACCGGTCGCGGTGCAGGTGAATTCGTTGGCGGTCGCGGCGACGCAGGCGAAGCTGAAGTACTTCGCCTGAGTGATCGCCGAGCTGAAACCGGCGGTGGTGCCGGAAGCGGGGACCACCTGGTAGGTGCGGTTGTCGGCGAAGTATTTCTCCGCGCGCAGGCGCAGCTCGGACAGCCCGGAGGTGGCCTCGGCGATCTTGCCGCGGTTGACGTACTGGGTGTAGGACGGGAACGCGATCGCGGCGAGAATCGCCAGCACGGCGACCACGATCATGACCTCGATCAGCGTAAAGCCCCTTGCCTGACGCATGCTGCCTCCCTTTTCTTGTGGATGATGCTAGATAGCCCCGGGGCGGCCGGCAAAGCCGGGCGACCAGCGGCGCGAATCGCGGTCCGAACGGCGCGACGCGGCGCAGTATATCGGAACTAGTTCACGCTCCGGGGCGGCCGCCGGGGGTGGGTATAATTTCACGCTTTCGCTGGCGTAGCTCAGTTGGTAGAGCAGTCGCTTCGTAAGCGTCAGGTCGCGTGTTCGAGTCACGCCGCCAGCACCGAGAACACCACCAATGGCCGCAAGCATCCTCATAGTGGACGACGACCAAAGCATCCGCGACCTGCTGCGGCTGCACCTGAGCTCGGCCGGCTACGAGGTGCACGTGGCGGAGGACGCCATCGCCGCCGGCTACATGGTGCTGCGCGCCCCGCCCGACCTGATCATCACCGACATCAACATGCCGCACATGGACGGCTTCGAGTTCATCGCCGCGCTGCGCTCCGACAAGGCGGTGCCGCGCATCCCGGTGATCTTCCTCACCACGGTGGAGGACGGCGACCTGCGCGGCAAGGAGCTCGGCGCGGTCGGCTACGTCACCAAGCCGGTGCGCGCCGACCGGCTGCTGTCGCTGGTCGCGCAGCACGTCCCCGGCGGCAAGCATCCAATAGGGTAAATGGGGACAGACCCCATTTTTCTCATCTAGTACATTGGACAAACTGCGATAAATGGGGTCTGTCCCCATTTACTAGTTAGGGGCAGGGCTTCAGCTCGCTGCCCTCGACCTCGGCGGCGAGCGCCTTCAGCCGCGCCTCCAGCGCCGCGTCGACGCCCGATACCTGCAGCCAGACCTTCGGCACCGTCATCTCGCGCGGCCCGACCTGCGCCGTGCGCACGCCCTGGGTGCGCAGCGCGGCGAGCCGCGCGCGCGCGGCCTCCTCGGTGCGGAACACGCCGAGCGACACCGACCAGCGGTACTGGCCTTCGTCGGTCAGGACGAAGAACTCCTCGACGCCGAGGTTCTTCAGCTCGGCGGCCTTGCGCAACGCGGCCTGGCGGCTGCCCTGCGGCGGCATGAACACCCACCAGCCGGCCGTTTCCTGCGTCGGCCGCTGCGCCAGGCGGCCGCCGAGCGCCAGCGGCTCGAGCGCCTTTTCCATGCGCGGCGCGTCGGCGATGGTGAAGCTGCCCCACTCCAGGCAGGCCCCGGCCGTCGCCGGGCTCGGCGCCGCGGCCGGTGCGGCGGCGGCGGGCGCCGGC
>DASUZH010000293.1:0-7364 GCA_036376975.1 Burkholderiales bacterium
GTTGCGCAGGAAGATCGCCCACTGCGCGCTGTCCGGGATCTCCGGCGTCTGCTGCATGATCTCGACCAGCGGGTGGCGGTCCTCCTGCGCGATCGCCATGTACATGCGCGGCATCAGCGGGAAGTGGAACGCCATGTGGCATTCGTCGGCGTCGCCGAAGTACGGCCGCACATCCTCCGGCCACATGTTCGCCTCGGCCAGCAGCAGCTTGTTGCGGTAGCCGTCGTCGATCGCGGCGCGGATCTTCTTCAGCACCACGTGCGTCTCGGGCAGGTTCTCGTTGCTCGTGCCCTCGCGCTCGATCAGGTAGGGAATGGCGTCCAGGCGGAAGCCGTCGACGCCCATGTCGAGCCAGAATTTCATGGTGCGCAGCACCGCCTGCAGCACCTCGGGGTTGTCGAAGTTGAGGTCGGGCTGGTGGCCGAAGAAGCGGTGCCAGAAGTACTGCTTCGCCACCGGGTCGAAGGTCCAGTTCGACTTCTCGGTGTCGGTGAAGATGATGCGCGTGCCCTTGTACTTCTTGTCGGTGTCGCTCCACACGTAGTAGTCGCGCTCGGGCGAGCCGGGCGGCGCCCGCCGCGCGGCCTGGAACCAGGGATGCTGGTCCGAGGTGTGGTTCACCACCAGCTCGGTGATCACCTTGAGGCCGCGGCGCTGCGCCTCGCGCACGAAGTTGCGGAAGTCGGAGCGGCTGCCGTACTGCGGATGGACGTTGTGGTAGTCGGCGACGTCGTAGCCGTCGTCCTTCAGCGGCGAGGGATAGAACGGCAGCAGCCAGAGCGCGTTGACGCCGAGGTCCTGGATGTAGTCGAGCTTCGAGGTCAGGCCGCGGAAGTCGCCGACGCCGTCGTTGTTCGAGTCGAAGAACGCCTTGACGTGCAGCTGGTAGATGACCGCGTCCTTGTACCAGAGCGGGTCTACGGTCTGCTGCTCAGGCCGAGGCTACTGCGCCTCCTCCTGCTGTTCTTCTTCAGGGATGGGTTCGCCGGTGTACAAGGAAGACGTGCGCGGGTAGCGCGTGCGGGTTGAGTTCGATGTAGTTCCTGTCCCCCTGCCACGTGTAGCGCCCGCTCCCCAGCAGGTCCTGCACCTCGAAGTCCTCGCCGCCGAAGCCGAACTCGACCCAGCCCGACTGCGCGTTGCGGGTGTCGAGGTTCACCACGGTGAGGATCAGGTTGTCGCCTTCCTGCTTCGAATACGCGATCAGCTGGTCGTTGTCGACGTCGTGAAACTTCAGGCTCCAGTCCGACTGCAGCGCCGCATTGGCTTTTCTTATTTGGTTGAGCTTCGCCAGAAGCGTGCGGAGCGAATCGGCACGATCGGTATCCCAGGTTTTTATTTCATATTTTTCCGAATACAGATACTCCTCGCTGTCGGGCTCGCGCGGCTGGTGCTCCATCAGCTCGTAAGCCGGGCCGTAGAGGCCGTAGTTCGCCGAAAGCGTCGCGGCCAGCACCACGCGCGACATGAACGCCGGGGGGCCGCCGTGCTGCAGCGTGGCGTGCAGGATGTCGGGCGTGTTTGGCCAGACGTTCGGCCGGAAGTACTCGCGCGACGGATCGGTGGAGAGCTCGGTGAAGTACTCGACCAGCTCCTGCTTGGTGTTGCGCCAGGTGAAGTAGGTGTAGGACTGGGTGAATCCCAGCTTCGCCAGCCGATGCATGATGCGCGGCCGGGTGAAGGCTTCCGAAAGGAAGATCAGGTCCGGATGCTGGTTCTTCAGTTCCCGGATCGCCCACTCCCAGAACGCGAACGGCTTGGTGTGCGGGTTGTCGACCCGAAAGATCTTCACGCCGTGCGAGACCCAGAACTCGAACACGCTCTTCAGCTCGTCGTAGAGCTCCGGCCAGGCCGCGGTCTCGAACTCGAACGGGTAGATGTCCTGGTACTTCTTCGGCGGGTTCTCCGCGTACTGCACCGTGCCGTCGGGCCGCCAGCGGAACCACTCGGGGTGCTGCTTGACGTAAGGGTGGTCGGGCGAGCACTGGAATGCGATGTCCAGGGCGACGTCGATGCCGTATTGTCTTGATGTTTTAACAAGCAAATCAAAATCGGCGAGCGTGCCGAGGTCCGGGTGCACGGCCTTGTGGCCGCCCTCCTTCGCGCCGATCGCCCAGGGGCTGCCGACGTCGCCGGGCCGCGCCGCGACGTCGTTGTTCCTGCCTTTGCGCGCGGTAGCGCCGATCGGATGGATCGGCGGAAGGTAGAGCACGTCGAAGCCGAGCTCGGCCACGTACGGCAGGCGCGCGATCACGTCGCGGAAGGTGCCGTGCGTGCCGTCGCCGCGCGCCGAACGGGGGAACATTTCGTACCAGCTCGAGAAGCGCGCGCGCGGCGGGTCGACCACCACCTCGAGCACCTTGTCGTAGTACGCGACCGCGCGCTCGGCGCGCTTCTCCAGCTCGGCGCCGATCTGCAGGTCGACCGAGATGTCCTGCTTCGCCGCCTTGCGCTTCTCCAGGTCGCGCTTCCAGGTCTGCAGCGGATCGGTCCAGCCGCGCACCGTGTATTCGTAGCGGCCGAGCTTGTCGACGCGGAACGCGGCGCTCCAGCGGTCGTTGCCGAGGGACTGCATGGGGGCGGTCTGCCAGTTCTTCTCCCCCAGGAAACGGAAAAGCAGCTCGCATGCGACGACGTCGTGGCCGTCGGCGAACACGTCGGCCTCGACGAGCACTTCCTCGCCGCGCGCCCGCTTGACGGGATAGCGGCCGCCGTCGACCTCGGGGCGCACGCCCTCGATGGTGACCCGCGGCAAGGTTTCCCGGCGCGCAGCCGAGCTATGCAGGCTTGAGGAAGATCGCTCCAAGGGGAGGCAGGGTCAGAGTGAGGGAATGTTCGTGGCCGTCGCACGCGATGGCCTCGGCCTGTACGCCGCCGAAGTTGCCTTGGCCGCTGCCGCCGTAGTCGGCAGCGTCGCTGTTCAGCGCCTCGCGCCAGTGCCCGCCGCGCGGCACGCCGATGCGGTAGCCGTGCCGCGGCACGGGGGTGAAGTTGAGCACGACGAGAACTTCATTTCTCAGGAAGGCCAGGACGCTTTGCTCCCAGTCGCCGCGCCGCACCCAGCGGAAGCCGTCGTGGGAGAAATCGCGTTCATGCAATGATTTTTCATTTCTATAAAAAGAATTCAGGTCCGCCACCCAGCGCTGCACGCCGCGGTGCTCGGGGTGCTCGTCGACCACGTGCCACTCCAGGCTGTCCTCGTGGGTCCATTCGCGGCGCTGGCCGAACTCGCCGCCCATGAACAGCAGCTTCTTGCCCGGGTGGGCCCACATCCAGCCGAACAGCAGCCGCAGGTTGGCGAACTGCTGCCAGCCGTCGCCCGGCATGCGGCCGATCAGCGAGCCCTTGCCGTGCACCACCTCGTCGTGAGAGAGAGGCAGGGCGAAGTTCTCGTTGAACGCGTACCACAGGCTGAAGGTCAGCTCGTCGTGGTGGTACTTGCGGAACACCGGGTCGTTCTTGAAGTAGCCCAGCGTGTCGTGCATCCAGCCGAGGTTCCACTTCATGCCGAAGCCCAGCCCGCCGACATAGTTCGGCCGCGACACCTGCGGCCAGGCGGTCGACTCCTCGGCGATGGTCTGCACGTCGGGGAAGTCGCGGTACACGCTCTCGCTCAGGAAGCGCAGGAACTCGATCGCCTCCAGGTTCTCGCGCCCGCCGTGCCGGTTCGGGATCCACTCGCCGGCCTGGCGGCCGTAGTCGAGGTAGAGCATCGAGGCCACCGCGTCGACGCGCAGCCCGTCGGCGTGGAACCTGTCGAGCCAGAAGCGCGCGCTCGAGGCGAGGAACGCGCGCACCTCGTGCCGGCCGTAGTTGAAGATGGCGCTCTTCCAGTCCGGGTGGTGGCCCTGCCGCGGGTCGGAATGCTCGTAGAGGTGGGTGCCGTCGAAGAATCCCAGGCCGTGCTCGTCCCATGGGAAGTGCGACGGCACCCAGTCGAGGATCACGCCGACGCCGGCCTGGTGCAGGATGTCGACCAGGTGCATGAAATCCTGCGGCGAGCCGTAGCGCGAGCTGGGCGCGAAATAGCCGGTGGTCTGGTAGCCCCAGGAGCCGTAGAACGGGTGCTCCATCACCGGCATCAGCTCGACGTGCGTGAACCGCATGCGGTTCGCGTAGTCGGCCAGCATGGGAGCGATTTCCCGGTAGCTCAGCAGCCGCTTCGGGTCCGAGGGATCGCGCCGCCACGAGCCGAGGTGCACCTCGTAGACCGACCAGGGCGCGTGCAGCGCATTGGCGCGCCCGCGTCCGCGCATCCACGCGGCATCGTTCCATTTGTAGTCGAGGTCGGCCACCACCGAGCCGGTGCGCGGCGGCAGCTCGCAGCGGAAGGCGAACGGGTCCGCCTTGTCGGTGCGGTGCGCGCCGTTCCCCGACACCACGTGGTACTTGTAGACGGCGCCGGCGGCCACGCCCGGGACCTGCGTCTGCCAGATCCCGGCGTCCGAGCCGCGCATCGGATGCGCGCGCGGATCCCAGCCGTTGAAGTCGCCCACCACCGCCACCGAGCGCGCGCCCGGCGCCCACACCGCGAAGCGGGTGCCGCCGGCGACGCGATGCGCGCCCAGCTTCTCGTACAGGCGCGTGTGCGTCCCTTCGCGAAAAAGGTACTGGTCGTGGCCGCTGATCGCGGGCAGGTCGGTAACCGTGCTCATGCTAATAAGGCTTTATCACCAAGGGGTTCGGGCATCTACCGCGGGCACATTACGTGCTCGATATACTCCGATCGTGCGCACGGACTACGTTCAACGCTTCCTGTTCGAGGACCTCGACATCCGGGGGCGCCTGACCTGCCTCACCGGCGCGTGGCAGCGCATGCTCGACGGCCGCGGCTATCCGGAGAACGTCGCCACCCTGCTCGGCCACACCACGGCGCTCAACGTGCTGCTCGGCGCCAACCAGAAGGACGCCGGCCGCGTCACCCTTCAGGTGCAAGGATCGGGCCCGATTCCGCTGCTGGTCTCCGACTGCACCCCGGAGCTGCGGATTCGCGGCATGGCGCAAGTGAGCGCGCAGTTCACCCCCAGCGCGGCGCGGGAGACCAACGAGCGCCGGCTGCTGGGCGACGGGCGCCTGGCGGTCACGCTCGAGGACATGAGGAGCGGCCGCCTGTACCAGAGCATGGTGCCGCTTGAAGGCGACAGCCTCGAGGAGATCTTCGCCCACTACCTGTCGCAATCCGAGCAGCTGCCGGCGTACCTGCGCCTGTTCGCCGACGGCGACGCGGCCTGCGGCCTGCTGCTGGAGAAGCTGCCCAAGGCGGACGAGCGCGATCCCGACGGCTGGAACCGCGTCACGCAGCTCGCGGCCACGCTGCGGCTGGACGAAACGCGCGACGCGCAGCCCTACGACCTGCTGACGCGCGTGTTCCCCGAGGAGCTGATGCGCGTGTTCCGCCTGTACCGGGTCGAGTACCACTGCCCGTACGACGAGGACAAGGTCAAGAACATGCTGCGCAGCCTGGGACGCAGCGAGGTGGAAGCGATCCTCGCCGAGCAGGGCGAGGTGGTGATCCGCAACGAGATGTGCAACCACGAATACCGCTTCGACGCCCGGGCGGTCGCGACCCTCTTCTCCGCCCACTAGGGCCGGCGGGCACGTTTCTTGTTAGGTCGCGGGGCATGAAACATGCCCTCCTTCTGCTTTCGGCGCTGGCCGCCCTCGCCGCCTGCGACCGGTCCGCCCCCCGTGCCCAGGACGTCGAAACCCGGCGCATCGCAGAAGCGGCCGACGACAACCAGCAGCGCAAGCCCCTGCCCGACAGCTCGCTCACCCAGATCGTCAAGGCGGCGCTGATCAGCGATTCCAGCCTGGACGCCAACAAGATCGACGTCGAGAACAAGGCCGGCAACGTGGCGCTGTACGGATCGGTGGAAACCCCCGCGCAGCGCGAGCGCGCCGAGCGCATCGTGATGAGCGTCGGCGGCGTCCGCTCGGTCGCCAACAACCTGGCGATTAACGAAGAATCGGCCGGCCGCGGCGGCCGCTAGCGCCGCCCGCAGTTTGCCAATTTTGCGCTATTCGCGCGTCATGATCGGCTGGTACCCTCCTTGAAGACAAGGAGGCAATCATGAAACGATTTCTTGCAGCTCTCGCCGTTATCGTCCTCGCCGCTTGCAGCGAGAAAGTCCCGCCGACCCCGGCGACGAAGGCCGAGCCCGCCGCGCCCGCGCCGGTCGCCAAGGCGCCCGAAGCGCCCAAGCCCGCGCCGAAGGCGGAGGAGCCCAAGCCCGATCCCAACAAGGAGCTTGCTGCGCGCGTGAAGCGCGCGCTGCAGGACGACAACCGGCTGCAGGCCCAGCAGATCGACGTCACCGCCAACAACGGCGCGGTCACCCTGTGGGGCACCGCCGCCACCCAGAACGATCGCAGCCGCGCCGGCGCCACCGCCGCCAAGGTCGACGGCGTGAAGACCGTCGAGAACAAGCTCGCCGTCGTTAAGGGGTCTTGACGCTCGCGCCCCGGGCGAGCTTCGCGCCGGGCCACGCATCGCTTCGGCTGCGCGCGTACTGCGGCGGGTAGTCGACCTTGACGCCGAAGTGCTCGGCGGCGTGCCAGACCCAGCGCGGGTTGTCGAGGAAGGCGCGCGCCATGGCGACCATGTCGGCCTTGCCGGAGGAGAGGATTTCCTCGGCCTGGTCGGGGTCGGCGATCATGCCGACGGCGCGCACCGCGATGTCGACGTTCTTCTTCACTTTTTCCGCGAAGGGAACCTGGTAGTTCGGCTCGACCTTCATCTTCGCCAGCGGCGACATCGCGCCGCTCGAGACGCAGACATAGTCATAGCCGATGCGCTTCAGCTCCTTCGCGTAGGCCACCGCGTCGTCGGGCCCGAGGCCGCCTTCCATCCAGTCGCTGCCGCTGATGCGCGCGCCTAGCGCACGCTCCTTCGGCCAGGTGTCGCGCACCGCCCGCGCGACCTCCAGGGGAAACTGCATTCTGTTCTGCCCGTAGGAATCGGATCGTTGATTCGACAGGGGCGACAGGAACTGATGCAGCAGGTAGCCGTGCGAGGAATGCAGCTCGACCGCGTCGAAGCCGATGCGCTTGGCGCGCAGGGCGGAGCCGACGAATGCTTCCACCAGTTTCTTCAATTCGCCTGCGCTCAATTCATGCGGCACGTGCCAGCCGTCGGCGAACGGGATCGGCGAGGGCGCCACCGTCTGCCACGGCGATTGATCGGGACCGCAAGGCTTGCCGCCCTGGAAAGGCGGCACCGTCGAGGCCTTGCGGCCGGCATGCGCGAGCTGGATGCCGATCGGGTGCTGCGACAGGCGGCGGCAGGCCTGGATGACGCGCAGCATCGCCGCTTCGTTGTCGTCGCTGTACCGGCCGGTGCAGCCGTGCGTGATGCGCCCTTCGCG
>DASUZH010000294.1:0-3054 GCA_036376975.1 Burkholderiales bacterium
CCGCGGCGAGGCCCGCCTCACCGAGGCGAACATCCAGGACGCGCTGCGGGAAGTGCGCGTCGCGCTGCTCGAGGCCGACGTCGCGCTGCCGGTGGTGAAGCACTTCATCGAGGCGGTGCGCGCGAAGGCGCTCGGCGAGGAGGTGGTCGGCAGCCTGACGCCGGGGCAGGCGCTGGTCGGCGTGGTGCACCGCGAGCTCGCCGCGCTGATGGGCGAGGCGAACGCCGGCCTCGACCTCGCCGTGCAGCCGCCGGCGGTGATCCTGATGGCCGGCCTGCAGGGCTCGGGCAAGACCACCACCAGCGGCAAGCTCGCCAGGCTGCTCGCGGCGGAGAAGAAAAAGGTCGGCCTGGTTTCCGCCGACGTCTACCGCCCGGCGGCGATCGAGCAGCTGAAGACCGTTGCGGGTCAAGCCAGTGCTTCTTTCATCGAGTCGAATACAGGTGAGAAACCGCTCGACATCGCGCGGCGCGCGCTCGACTACGCCCGCACCCATTACCTCGACGTGTTGATCGTCGACACCGCGGGCCGCCTCGCCATCGACGAGCAGATGATGCAGGAGATCGCCGCGCTGCACGCCGAGCTGAAGCCGGCCGAGACGCTGTTCGTGGTCGACGCGATGCAGGGCCAGGACGCGGTCAACGTGGCGCGCGCATTCAGCGAGCGCCTGCCGCTGACCGGCGTCGTCCTCACCAAGCTCGACGGCGACGCGCGCGGCGGCGCGGCGCTCTCGGTGCGGCACGTCACCGGCAAGCCGGTGAAGTTCTCCGGCACCGGCGAGAAGCTCGACGGCCTGGAGCCGTTCCACCCCGACCGGATGGCGGCGCGCATTCTCGGCATGGGCGACATCCTGTCGCTGGTCGAGGAGGCGCACGCCAAGATCGACCTGGAAGAAGCGAAGCGGGTCGCCGACAAGGTGAAGAAGGGGAAAGGCTTCGACCTGGAGGACTTCAAGCAGCAGATCGCGCAGATGAAGAAGATGGGCGGCGTGGCGTCGCTGGTCGACAAGCTGCCCGCCCAGCTGGTCGGCCAGATCAACCCGGCCCAGCTGCAGGACGACGGCCAGTTCCGCCGCATCGAGGGCATCATCAACTCGATGACGCCGCAGGAGCGCGCCAAGCCCGAGCTGATCAAGGCGTCGCGCAAGCGGCGCATCGCCGCCGGCGCCGGCGTGCCGGTGCAGGCGGTGAACCAGCTGCTGAACCAGTTCGAGCAGATGCAAAAGATGATGAAAATGATGAAAGGCGGCAATTTGGCACGCATGATGCGCGGCATGAAGGGCATGCTGCCCGGTGGCCTACGCTGAACGTCCCGCCGAACGCCCGGTGAACGAGGAGCTCAACCGCACGCTGGTATGCAGCGTGCTGTTCATCGATATCGTCGACTACTCGAAGCACGACGTCGCCGAGCAGGTGCGCCTCAAGCAGCGCTTCAACAGCGTGCTGTCGAGCGCGCTCGGCCACGTCGAGCAGGCGGAGCGCGTGATCGTCGACACCGGCGACGGCGCAGCCATCGCCTTCCGCGGCGACCCGGAGCGCGCGCTCTACGTGGCGCTCGAGGTGTTCGACGCCAACGTCGACGACCTGCCGATGCGCATGGGCATCAACCTCGGCCCGGTATCCCTGATGCGGGACATCAACGGCGCCGACAACGTGATCGGCGACGGCATCAACGTCGCGCAGCGCGTGATGGCCTTCGCCGCGCGCGGCGAGCTGCTCGTGTCGCGCTCGTTCTACGAAGTGGTGTCGCTGCTCTCCGGCGACTACGCCAGCATGTTCAAGGACGAAGGCGTGCGGGTCGACAAGCACAAGCGTTCGCACGACGTCTACTCGGTCGGCCAGGCGGTGCGCGTCGCGCGCCGCGTCCACGGCGAGCAGGCGCGCGCGAAGACGCACCAGAGCGCCGGCGCCGCGTACACCGTCATCGGCCGCACGCCGGCGCAGGTGTTCGACGCCGGCACGCACTACATGGTGTCGGGCTACAGCGAGGCGAGCGTGCGCGAGGCGGTGGAGAAGCTCGCCGCGCAGGGCGGCAGGCTGATCTCGGAGGTGTCCAAGGTCGGCGCGAAATGGCTGGCGAGCGTCGCCAACCCGCGCGCCGCCGGCGCCAGCGTGCAGCAGCTCGGCTTCAAGCACATCATCTCGGCGCCGACGCGCGAGGCGGTGGAGGTGAAGGTGCGCGAGCTGCTCGAGATGGGCGCCAGCCTGGTGCAGGAAGCGGAGCTCGCCGACGGCGTGTGGACCGCGGTCTGCGAGAAGACCTAGCCCGTTACTTCAGCTTCAGCTGTACTTCCAGGTCCTCCGCCTTGCGCGGGTCGCGCGCGGCGTGGCTCACCGTCTGCGCCCGCTCCAGGTAGCCGCGCGCCGCGTCGCGGTCGCCGGCCGCGGCGGCGGCGCGCGCCAGCTCGACCAGGTCGGCGTGGATCTTCCTCGGGTCGGCCAGCGCGTGGTCGATGGCGAGCGCCTGCTCGAACAGCGCGATCGACGCGGCGTGCTCGCCGTTCGCCAGCCGCGCCCGGCCGGCGTTGCGCAGCCCGTTCGCCTGCTCGGCGCGGTCGCCGCGCGAGCGCGCCGCATCCGCCGCCTGCTGGGCGAGCTGCGCCGAAGCGCCGTAGCTGCCGGCGTCGAAGGCGATCTGCGACTTGACGTTGAGCAGCGCGGGGCCGACCTCGCAGGCGAAGCGCTCGCAGCGGCGCTCCGCGCGCGCGGCCCATTCGCCCGCCGCCGCGGGATTGCCGGTGGCGAGCTCGAGGATCGCGCGGCGCAGCTCGGCCTGCAGCCGGCGCCGCTCGGGGAACGGGCGCCGCGCGTCGTCGAGCACCACCTTGAGGGCGTCGCGCGCCGCCGCGTCGCGGCCGAGCCACTGGTACACCACCGACAGGTTGAGCGCGCTGGCGGCGATCGCGTCGGCGTCCTCGACCGAGCGCGCCAGCGCGAGCGCCTCCTCGTAGCGCCGCGCGGCGCCGGCCAGGTCGCCCGCGCGCACCGCGGCCGCGGCGCGCAGGTTGGCCTCCGCCAGCCGCGCCGCCATCGGCGTCGGCGGCGCGCTCGGCGG
>DASUZH010000295.1:0-3850 GCA_036376975.1 Burkholderiales bacterium
CCGACAGGCTGAAGGCCACGGTCTTGTTGGCGTGGTCGAGCGCGTGCGTGAAGTCGGCGAACAGCACCAGTGCGGCCAAGCCTGCCGAACCGATCGCATATCCCTTGGTGACCGCCTTGGTGGTGTTGCCCACCGCGTCGAGCGGGTCGGTGATGTCGCGCACCGAGTCCGGCAGGTCGGCCATCTCGGCGATGCCGCCGGCGTTGTCGGTGATCGGCCCGTAGGCGTCCAGCGCGACGATGATGCCGGCCATCGACAGCATCGAGGTGGCGGCGATGGCGATGCCGTAGAGGCCCGCCAGCGCGTACGAGGCGCCGATCGCGACGCAGACCGCGAGCACCGGCCAGGCGGTCGACTTCATCGACACGCCGAGGCCGGCGATGATGTTGGTGGCGTGGCCGGTGACGCTGGCCGCGGCGACGTGCTGCACCGGCTTGTACTGCGTGCCGGTGTAGTACTCGGTGATCCAGACCAGGAAGCCGGTGAGGACCATGCCGACCGCCGCGGTGCCCCAGAGGTGCCAGACGGTGATCAGCTTCTTGCCGCCGCCGACGTCGAACGGCACCGTGCGCACGATGTCTTCCATCATCAGCACGGTGATCGGATAGAAGGCGATCAGCGCGATGACGCCGGCCACGATCAGGCCCTTGTACAGCGCCGGCATCACGTTCTTGTCGCCCGGCTTGGCCTTGACGAACCAGGTGCCGGCGATCGAGGCGATGATGGCGAAGCCGCCGAGCGCGAGCGGGTAGACGAGCGCCGCGGGCGAGGTAGTCTTGATCATCAGCGCGCCCAGCAGCATGGTGGCGATGATGGTCACCGCGTAGGTCTCGAACAGGTCCGCCGCCATCCCGGCGCAGTCCCCGACGTTGTCGCCGACGTTGTCGGCGATCACCGCCGGGTTGCGCGGGTCGTCCTCGGGGATGCCGGCCTCGACCTTGCCGACCAGGTCGGCGCCGACGTCGGCGCCCTTGGTGAAGATGCCGCCGCCGAGACGCGCGAAGATCGAGATCAGCGAGGCGCCGAAGCCCAGGCCGACCAGCGGGTGCAGGATGTGGGCGAGGTTGTTCTTGTCGGCGGCGTTCGCGTACAGCAGCGCGAAGTAGCCGGCGACGCCGAGCAGGCCGAGGCCGACCACCAGCATGCCGGTGATGGCGCCGCCGTTGAACGCCACCTGCAGCGCCTCGTTGAGCCCGGTGCGGGCGGCCTCGGCCGTGCGCACGTTGGCTCTCACCGAGATGTTCATGCCGATGATGCCGCAGGCGCCCGACAGCACCGCGCCGATGAAGAAGCCCCAGGCGGTGGCCCAGCCCAGCGCCGGCACGAAGCCGATCACCAGGAACAGGATCACGCCGACGATGGCGATGGTCTTGTACTGGCGCCACAGGTAGGCGATGGCGCCTTCGCGCACCGCGGCCGAGATTTCGCGCATGCGCTCGTTGCCGTCGGGCAGCGCGACGATGCGCATGCTCTGCCAGACGCCGTAGACGATAGCAAGGACCGCGCAACCGAGCGCGAAATAGAGACCGCCGGACATATTGTTACTCCCCTGAAAAGTGGGCGAATTTTATCAGGTCAGCGCAGCGAAGGCGCGCTTGGAGACCTCGTCGACCGGGCCGAGGCCCTGGATCCTGCGGTACTTCGGCGCCTGCGCGTCGCCCGCGGCGGCCCATTTCCCGTAGTAGTCGACCAGCGGCCGGGTCTGCGCGCGGTACACCTCGAGGCGCTTCTTGACGGTCTCCTCGCGGTCGTCGTCGCGCTGCACCAGCGGCTCGCCGGTCTGGTCGTCGCGGCCCGCCGCCTTCGGCGGGTTGAACTTGACGTGGTAGTTGCGGCCCGAGGCGGGATGCACGCGGCGTCCGCTCATGCGCTCGATGATCGCGTCGTCCGGCACGTCGATCTCGAGCACGTAGTCGATGCCGACGCCCTGCGCCTTCATCGACTCGGCCTGCGGGATGGTGCGCGGGAAGCCGTCGAACAGGTAGCCCCGGGCGCAGTCGGGCTCCTTCAGCCGCTCCTTCACCAGGCCGATGATGATCTCGTCGGACACCAGCTGGCCGGAGTCCATCACCTTCTTCGCCGCCACGCCGAGCGGCGTGCCCGCCTTCACCGCGGCGCGCAGCATGTCGCCGGTGGAGATCTGCGGGATGCCGAACTTCTCGCGCAGCTTCGCCGCCTGGGTGCCCTTGCCCGCCCCGGGCGGTCCTAGAAGGATGAGCCTCATGAAATCATTTTACGCACGGCCTCGAGGTCCTGAGGCGTGTCGACCCCGGGCGGGATTTCCGTTTCGCTGACCGCTACCGCGATGCGGAAGCCGTGCCACAGCACCCTCAGCTGCTCGAGTGCCTCGACCTGCTCAAGGGGCGAGACTGCCAGGGCCGAGAACTTGCGCAGGAATCCCACCCGGTACCCGTAGATGCCGGCGTGCCGATAGGGCGTCGTACGCGCACGCTTCTCCCGCGGATACGGGATGCCGGAGCGAGAGAAGTAGAGGGCGTAGCCCTCGTGGTCGAGCACGACTTTCACGATGTTCGGATTGTCGAAGCCTTCGTGCAGGGCATGGCAGGCCGTCGAGACCTGGGCGTGTTTCTTCGCAGCCAGGAGGTTCGCCACCTGCGCGATCAGCTCGGGCGGTATGAGCGGCTCGTCGCCCTGCACGTTGACCACCACCTGGTCGTTCTTCAGCTTCAGCTTCTTGGCAGCCTCGGCCAGGCGGTCGGTACCCGACACGTGCTCGGCGCTCGTCATCAGCGCCTGATGGCCGGCCGCGCGCACTGCGTCGGCGATGCGCTCGTCGTCGGTCGCGACGTGCACCGACGCGGCCCCGCTCTTCGCCGCGCGCTCGCACACCCGCACCACCATCGGCTTGCCGCCGAGGTCGGCGAGCGGCTTGCCGGGAAAGCGCGTCGACGCGTAGCGCGCCGGGATGACTACGTGGAAGCTCACGCGACGTCTTCTTCGGGCGGCAGCTTGCGGGCTTCTTCCTCCAGCATCACGGGGATGCCGTCCTTGACCGGATAGCCGAGGCGGTCGGCTTTGCAGATCAGCTCTGCCGCGTCCTTCCGGTAGGTCAGCCGGCCCTTGCAGAGCGGGCAGACCAGGATCTCAAGCAGCCTTGGATCGACGCCACTCATCGTTTTTCCTCAGCAGCCAAGCGACGAAGAAGCCAATTTCCGAACGCAGCGTCGAGCCGCGCCGTCACCGGCAGCACCCACCATTCGGGCCGCGCGGCGTGGCGCAATTTTACCGCGTCCTTCTCGGTCATCAGGACCGGCAGGCCGTCGCCGAAGTCGAGCTCGTCCGGCGTGAAGGCGTGGTGGTCGGGAAACGGGTGCGGCTGCACCTTGATCCCGGCGGCGACCAGCTGCAGGAAGAAGCGCTTGGGGTCGCCGATACCTGCCACCGCATGCACCTTCTGGCCGGCGAAGGCCTTCAGCGGCCGCCGCTCCCGCGCGTCGGTCATGCGGTGCAGTTCCTCGCCGATCAGGAGCATGGTGAAGTCCTCCTTCCTGCTCGGCCCGTTAGCCACCACCGCGTCCACCGTGCGCAGGCGCCACGCCGGCTCGCGCAGCGGCCCGGCCGGCAGCAGGAAGCCGTTGCCGAGGCCGCGGCCGTCGACCACCGCGATCTCGAGGTCGCGCCGCAGCCGGTAGTGCTGCAGGCCGTCGTCGAGGATCAGCACGTCGACTTTCGGCTCCACGCCGCGCAGGGTTGCCGCTACCCGGACGCGGTCCGGCCCGACCCATACCGGGCACCCGGAGCGCCGCGCAAGGAGCACCGGCTCGTCGCCCACCTCCTTTGCATCCGAGGCCACGGTAGCCGCGCGGGGCGAGTCGACCTTTGCGCCATA
>DASUZH010000296.1:0-6867 GCA_036376975.1 Burkholderiales bacterium
CCCGACCGAGGCGCAGCCGCGCGGCTTCCGCATCGACCCGACCGGCAAGTACATGGTGGTGACCGGCGAGAAGTCGGACACCATCTCGCTCTACTCGATCGGCGACGACGGCGCGCTCAAGCTGGTGCAGAAGTACGCCACCGGCAAGGGCTCGAACTGGGTCGAGATCGTCGGCTTCTAAGGCTGGGTCCCCGCTTTCGCGGGGAGGAACATCAGGTTCAGCCGCGCCTTGGCATGGCGCGGGTCGAACAGCAGCGCGGCGTGGTACTCGCGCCGCGCGTCTTCGATGCGCCCGGCAACCTGATACGCGTAGCCCAGGTTGTTGTGCCCTCGCGCGTTCCACGGCGCGAGCGCGACGCTGGATTCCCACAGGACGATTTCGCTCCGGTAGTCGAGCTGGCGGGCGATGCTCGCGATCGCGAACAGGCCGACGAGGATCGCCGTGACGATTCTCGGCACGTGCAGCTGGACGGCAATCCCGAGGAACAGCCCCCAGCACGCGAGATACAGCTGCCGGTCGTTCGCCACGTCCAGGCGCGGCACGATCGAGTTGGTCGGCGAGAGCTGCAGGAAGAACCACAGGATGCCGAACGCGATCCAGGGCCGCTGCCTGATATTGGTGACTCCGAGCAGGAACAGCACCAGTAGAAGCGAGGCCTGGAAGCGCAGCGCATCCGTCCACTCGGTGAGCGTCGGCAGGGCCGGGTCGATGTTGTAGTCCTGCAGCGAGATGAGGCGCAGCGCGAGGAACGAGATGCCGCCGACCTGCGTGATGAGGTTGTCGGCCAGGCTGCGCTCGCCGTAGCCGTAGGCGATGAGGTCGAAGTAGCGCTGGTTGAAGAGCAGGAACACCGCTCCCGCGCACAGCAGCGCCCAGTGCGGCCACTGCCGGCGCACGATCTCCTTCCATGAGATCGGGTCATAGCGGCAAAGCTCGCAAAGAAGCAGCGCGGCCGGCAACGTCACGGCGGTTTCGCGGGTGGCCACTGCGAGCAGGAACAGCACGGTCGAGACGGACCAGTGCATGCGGCGCAGGTACGCGAGCATCGCGCCGAGGTAGAAGACCGCCATCAGGGATGACGACCGGCCGCTGATGTAGGTGACGGCCTCGGTCGCTGCCGGATGCAATGCGAACAAGATTGCAGCTACGAATGCGGCCCTACGGTCTCTGAAGAGGGCTTCGCCCACCAGGTAGAGCAGAGCTGCGTTCAACGCATGGATTGCGACGTTGAAAATCGAGAAACCACCAAAAATCCAGTTGAACGTGTAGCTCGCTTTCAGAAGCGGCCGTACGCCGCCGCCCCAGCGCTCGAACAGCGTCTGCCAGGAATGCACCGTCGGGTAGTGGACGATGACGTTGTAGTCGTCGAAGTGGAACACGCCGCCGAGCGACGGCAGGTAGGCGAGCGCCGCGACTATCGCGGCGAGGAGCGCCGGGTTCACCGCGCGGCTTCGAACGCGCGATCGAGCAGGCCCACCGCGTTCCACCAGCGGTTGGGCGCGTTGAGCAGCACCGCGAGGACGCGCACGCCGTCGCGCTCCGCGAGCGCCACCAGGCAGTTGCCGGCGCCCTCGGTGTAGCCGGTCTTCAGCCCGATCGCGCCCTCGTAGCGGCCGATGAGGGCGTTGGTGTTGCGCAGCGTGTATTTCCGGTCGCTGTCGAGCATCTGGAAGCTGACTTTGTCCAGGCGGGCAAGGCGCATGTACTCCGGATGCTTCATCACCTCTTCCGCCAGGCGCAGCAGGTCGGCGGCGCTGGTGTACTGGCCCGGGCGGTCGTGGCCGCAGGGATCCACAAAACGGGTGTTCTTCATGCCGAGCGCCGCTGCCCGGTCGTTCATTTTCGAAACGAAGTCTTTGCCATGAAGAAAATCAGCGAGCGCGCGGCAGGCGTCATTGGCGGAACGCACCACGCTCGCCGCCAGCAGGTCGCCTGCGCGCGCCTTCTCGCCGGGCTTCAATCCGATGCGCGTGCCGCTCGACTGCAGCACGCCCTTCCCCACCGTCACGGTCTCGTCGAGCTTGCCGCGCTCCAGCGCGAGCAGCGCGGTCATCAGCTTGGCGAGGCTGGCGGGCGGCAGGCGCGCATCGGGCTGGCCGGCCCACAGGAGGACGCCGTCGCGCTTTACGGCGTACGCGGCGGCGATCCAGGGATACGGATCGTCGGCGGGAAGCGCTGCACTGGTGAACGCGAAGGAGAAAGCTAGGACAAGCCCCCGAAGCAGTCGCCCCCGCGAAAGCGGGGGCCCATGGGTTCCCGCTTTCGCGGGAACGACAGCTTGCGGCATTTCTAGACGCTACTTGCTGCTGCCGCCGAAGAGGCCCCTCAGCTTGTCCATGCCCTTGCTGATGCCCTGCTTCACCTGGTCGGCGGTCTGCTGGCCCTGGCTCTGCTGCTGCGAGCCGGACGAGTCGGACGACCCGGACGGGACGGTGCCGGAGGCCGCGCGCGCCGGCGCACCGTCGTCGTCGCCGGATTTGCCCTCGAAGTCGGCATTTTTCTGGAAGTCTGCGTTGGCAAGGTAGTTGCGGCAGAACACGCCGTACTTGCCTTGATTCCTCGCGGTGTAGTCCCGGCCAGTGCACTCCGCCTGCGCAAGCGGCTTCGCCTCTACCGGGCAGTACGCGCCGAAGAACGACAGCGGCGATTGGTTCTTGGCCACGATCGGGCACTGCGCCTTCTTGATGGCGGCGGTACTGACGCCGCACCATTTCGCCGCGTCCTCCCTGCCCCGCACGCTCATGAAGCCCTCGGCGGTCTGGAAGCGCTTGCAGAACTCGGCCATGTTGGCGTTGCAGGCCTTGCGCGCCTCGGGGAACAGCTTGTTCATCTCCGCCATCGACTTGCACTGCGGGTCGGCGGCCTTCTGCTTGTCGTAGCACATGCCGTGCTGGCCGAAGCCCTTCCAGTCCATCTTCTCGAGCGCGACGGAGCACTGCTTGATCTGCTGGTCGCTCGACTGCTTCATCTGCGCGGCCGAGGCGGCGCTGGCGGCCGCGGCCTGCTTCTTCATGTCCTCCATCTTCGCGTCGCGCGCCTTGTTCTCCGCCACCGCGTCGCAGGTGCCGACCTTGCGGCCGGTCATGTTCATCTGGAAATCGCCCTGCCGGCCGCCCTTGCTGGTCATGGTGCTCTTGAACTCGGTGCGGGCGGCGCTGGTGAACTGCTGGTCGATGGTCATCGTGCTGCCGTCGGGGCAGCTCAGCACGACGGTGGTGCCCAGCGCGGTCTTCTTCGTGCCGGTGACCTTGCAGTCCTTCTTGCTCGGGTCCTGCGTGGCGGCGCGCGACGGGTCGTCGCCCTGGCAGACGCGCTGCGGCTTCATCATGCCGGCGGGCATGCCGGGGATGTTCATGGTGATCTCCCACAGCTCGCCGCTGCCCTTGCCCTGCGCCGCCGCCGCGAGCGGCAGAGCGAGCAATACCGCGCCAACCAGACCTGTCTTCATTTCGAATCTCCCTTGGAAATGCGAGTGTACACTCGGCCCCGATGAACGCCCCGGCGATCGATGCGAACCGGCTGCTCGCGGTGGTGCAACAGGTCGCGCGCGAGGCGCGCCCGCACGTCGAGTCCTACGTCGCGCTCGACAGCTCGATCGAGCGCGACCTCGGCCTGGACAGCCTGGCGCGCGTCGAGCTGGTGCTGCGCGTGGAGCGCGAGTTCGGCGTCAGCCTGCCCGAGCAGGCGCTCGCCACCGCCGAGACGCCGCGCGACCTGCTGCGCTTCCTGCTCGCCGGCGCCGGCCAGGCGCCGCAGACGGCCGACCGCAGCGTCGCCAGCCTGGTGCAGTCCGAGGGGGTGCGCCCGCCGGCGCAGGCGCGCACGCTGACCGAAGCCCTCGAGTACCACGTCGAGAAGCAGGGCGAAAGGCTGTGCGTGTTCCTCTATGAGGAGCAGAAGGAAACGCCGATCACCTACCGCGGCCTGCACGCGGGCGCGCTGAACTACGCGGCGCGGCTCGCCGAGGCCGGGCTGCAGCCCGGCCAGATGGTGGCGATCATGCTGCCGACCTCGAAGGAGTACCTGTACGCCTTCTACGGCACGCTGCTCGCCGGCGGCGTGCCGGTGCCGCTCTACCCGCCGGCGCGGCTGACCACGATCGAAGACCACATGACGCGGCACGTCGGCATCCTGAAGAGCGCCGGCGCGACGATCATGATCACCATCCCGGAGGCGAAGGCGCTCGCCTACCTGCTGCGCGCGCAGGTGGAATCCCTGCGCGCCGTGATGGTCCCGGCGGATTTCGCTTCCGATAGCAGCGCTTCCTTTACTCCGGTCAAGGGAAGCGGCGGCAACATCGGCTTCCTGCAGTACACCTCGGGCAGCACCGGCAACCCGAAGGGCGTGGTGCTCACGCACGCCAACCTGCTCGCCAACGTGCAGGCGATGGGCAAGGCGGTCAGCGCCTCGCAGGCCGACGTGTTCGTCAGCTGGCTGCCGCTGTACCACGATATGGGGCTGATCGGCGGCTGCTTCGCCACCATGTTCCTCGGCTTCCCGGTGGTGCTGATGTCGCCGCTCGCCTTCCTCTCGCGGCCGAGCTCGTGGCTGCGCGCGATCCACCGCCACCGCGGCACCATCTCCGGCGGGCCGAATTTCTCCTATGAGCTGTGCATCAGGCGGATCGCGGACGAGGAGATGGAGGGCATCGACCTGTCGAGCTGGCGCTTCGCGTTCAACGGCGCCGAGCCGGTCAGCCCGGAGACGATCGTCAATTTCGAGGACCGCTTCGCGAAGTGGGGCTTCCGCAAGAACGTCGTCTCGCCGGTCTACGGCCTGGCGGAATGCTCGGTCGGCCTCGCCTTCACCACGCCGGGCCAGCCCTGGCGCATGGATGTCCTCGACCGCGACACCTTCAGCACCACCGGCGAGGCGCTCGACGCCGACCCGCAGGACCCCTCGCCGCTCAAGATCCTCGGCTGCGGCCACGTCATTCCCGGCCACGACATGCGCGTGGTCGACGGCGCCGGCATCGAGCTGCCCGATCGCCAGGAAGGCATGCTGCAGTTCCGCGGGCCCTCGGCGACCACCGGCTACTACCGCAACCCGGAGGCGACCAAAGCGCTGTTCGACGGCCCGTGGGTGAACACCGGCGACCGCGCCTACCTCGCCGACGGCATGGTGTACATCACCGGGCGTGAGAAGGACATCATCATCCGCGGCGGGCGCAACATCAGCCCCTACGAGCTGGAGGAAGCGGTCGGCGACCTGCCGGGCATCCGGCGCGGCTGCGTCGCGGTGTTCGGCAGCATGGACCGCGCGAGCGGCACCGAGCGCGTGGTGGTGCTGGCCGAGACGCGTGAGAGGGGAGCCGATACCCACGAGGCGCTGAAGAAGCGCATCAACGAGCTCGCCATGAGCCTGATCGCCGCGCCCGCCGACGACATCGTGCTCGCGCCGCCGGCCACCGTGCCGAAGACCTCGAGCGGCAAGATCCGCCGCGTCGCCGCGCGCGAGTACTACGAGCGCGGCCCGGAATCGGTCAAGCCGCAGGCGGTCTGGCTGCAGTTCGCGCGCCTGGTGCTGGCCGGCATCGCGCCGCAGATCCGCCGCAGCTGGCGCACCGTGCGCGGCGTGCTGTTCTCGGCGCGCGCCTGGCTGCTGATTGGGTTGTTTTTCCCGGTCGTATTCCTGTTTTCGATCGTTTCTCCGGGAGCGCGCGCCTGGCGCGTCACCGGCCGGTGCGCGCGGCTTTTCTTCGGCCTGGCGCGCATCCCGCTGGTGGTGCGCGGGCTGGAGAACCTGCCGCCGGGACCCTGCGTGCTCGCCGTCAACCACACCAGCTACCTCGACGGCGTGGCGCTGATGGCCGCGCTCGAGTCGCGGCCGTTCGCCTTCGTCGCCAAGCGCGAGCTGCTCGGCAATTTCGTCACGCGCATTTTCGTCAGGGGCATCGGCGCGCTGTTCGTCGAGCGCTTCGAGGTGCAGAAGAGCGTCGAGCATGCCGACGAGCTGGCGGCGGCGGCGAAGGCCGGCACCTCGCTGATCGTTTTCCCGGAGGGCACCTTCCAGCGCCAGTCCGGCCTGATGGCGTTCCGCGCCGGCGGCTTCCAGGCGGCGGCCGCCGCCGGCGTGCCGGTGGTCCCCGGCGCGATCCGCGGCGCGCGCTCGGTGTGGCGCGACGGCACCTGGGCCCTGCGCCGCAGCCCGGTCGCGGTGAGCTTCGCCCCGCCGGTGCAGCCGGAGGGGGCGGACTGGAACGCCGTGCTCAAGCTGCGGGATCAGACGCGCGCGGAAATTCTCAAGCGCTGTGGCGAGCCCGACCTCGGTTCTTAAATAGAATCGGCGTCCATGAAAACCCTTCCCTTCAAGCAGGTCGACGCCTTCACCGCGCGGCCGTTCATGGGCAACCCGGTGGCGGTGATCCTCGGCGGCGAGGAGCTCGACGCCGCGACCATGCAGCGCATCACGCGCTGGACCAACCTGTCCGAAGCCACCTTCGTCCTGCCGTCGAAGGCCGCCGACTACCGGCTGCGCATCTTCTCGCCCACCATGGAGCTGCCCTTCGCCGGCCACCCGACGCTCGGCAGCGCGCACGCGGTGATCGAGTCGGGCTTCGCCGCGCCAAAGAACGGAATCCTTCGGCAGGAGTGCGGCGCCGGGATTGTTGAATTAAGTATTTCTGAAGAAGAAATTCTCATGAAGGCGCCGGAGGTGAAGGTGGCCGACGTGCGCGGCAAGCTGCCGTTCGCGCGCAAGCTGCTGCGCCTGTCGGTCGGGCCGACGTGGATCACCGGCGAGGTGGAGAGCGCCGCCGCCCTCGCCGCGCTGAAGCCCGACATGGCCGCCCTCGCCCAGTTCAGCATCGACTACGAGGCGACCGGCGTCACGCTGTTCGCGCCGTCGGGCGATTCCTCTTCCGCCCT
>DASUZH010000297.1:0-2510 GCA_036376975.1 Burkholderiales bacterium
GGCGGTAGTGATCTTGGCTATGCGCAACCTCGTCTGGGGCGACATTGCAGCGGCCTAACGTGAATTAGATGACTTTATAGGTGACATTTTGTCACCTATCTCGGCCCGCGCATGACGCGGGCCAAGCGAGTTATCCGGCGGTCCGTGCGCGAGGTTGCGGCTGGGACTGAGGGGATGCGGGAGCGACGGCGAGGTCGCGGAGGTGCTGGAGGGCGTCGGGGAGGTTGGTGACGACTGCGTCGGCGCCGGCGTCCTGGAGGCGGGAGCGCGAGCGATCGATGTTCTCGGCGTCGGTCCACAGTGCGACGATGATCTTGTGGCCGGGGAATCTGCGGCGCAGGCGGCGGACGAGGAAGCCGGCCTGGGTCGCGGCCTGCGGCGGGACGGCCGAGATGCAGACCGCCTTATGGCCGGTCTGCTCGATCTGCTGCATGACTTCGTTGGCGAGCAGCGGATACGGCACGAGGTGCGCGCCCGATTCGGCGGCGAGGACCATAGCGGCGATATGGTCGGCCTCGTCGTGCGCGGCGAGAACGCAGGCGGGCAGCGGCCGGGCGGCGCCCTCCTTCCGTGGCTCGTCGATGATCTCGTGCAGGTCGTCGAACACGGAGCGCTCGCAGGCTGGGTCGAGGTTGCCGGCGTGGCGCTCGCGCTCGATCAGGCCGAGCGACGGGATGAGGACCTCGCCATAGAACGTCGCGCGATCCTTTTCCTCGATGAACTTGGCGGCGACTTCGGCCGCCTCGTCGTGGTCGAGGGCGATCAGGCGCTGGTAGAAGCGAGCCGGCGGCGACAGCACCGGCTCGACGCCGAGCAGCATGTTGAGGAAGCCCATCTCGGGGATGTAGCGCCCCATCACCGCGACGCAGACGGTGAGCGGCACCGCCATCAGCAGTCCGATCGGCCCCCACAGCCAGGTCCAGAACAGCGCGGCGATGATGATCGCCATCGGCGCGAGGCCGGTGCTGCGGCCGTAGAGCAGCGGCTCCGCCAGGTTCACCATCACCAGCTCGAGCGCGATGAACACGCCCAGCACCCAGGCCATCATGCTCCAGTCGCTCGAGATGGCGAAGGCGAGCGCGGCGGGCATCGCGACCGCTACCCAAACGCCGGCGTACGGGATGAAGCGCAGCATCGTCGCCAGCAGCCCCCACAGCAGCGCATTGGGAATGCCGATGAAGTAGAGCGCGATGCCGAACGGGATGCCGAACAGCGCGTTCACCACCAGCTGCATGTAGAGGTAGCGGCCGACGCGGTCGCCGACTTCGTTCAGCGCCTGCGTGGTCAGGTTGATCCTGCCGGCGCCGATCAGGCCGATCAGCCGCTCGCGCATGTTCTCGCGGTTGAGCAGCATCAGGACCGTGAACACGATCACCGCCAGCGCGGTGGCGAGCGGCTGCGCGAACGGCTTGACGGACTCGACCAGCGCCGCCATCCCGGACGGCGGCGTCTCCGTCACGGCGAGCGGCGGCTTGCCCGGGGAGGCCTGCTTGTCGATCTCCTTGATCGCCGCGGTCGCCTTGCCGAGGTCGCCGCCGTGCGGCGCGCGCAGCTTGGCGATCTTCCTGCTGATGTTGTGCCGGTACTCGGGCAGCTTGGCGCCGAGCGAGACCACCTGGTTGGCCGCCACCCAGCCGACGGCGCCGAGGATCGAGACGGCCAGGATCACCATGATGAAGGTGGAGGCGATGCGGCCCAGGCGCAAGCGCTCGAGGCGGCGCACGCCGGGCGCGAGCACGAAGCTGAACAGGAAGGCGAGCGCAAGCGGGATCAGCACCTCGCGCGCCAGATACAGCACCGCGACGACGATCACCAGCGCGAGCATCGCCGGTGCGCGCGGCCGTCGCGCGACTGCTGGAACGGCCGCGGCGGGGTTCGCGCTCAGATCAGCTCGAGAACCAGCAGGGAGCGGCCGGTGACTTCGTACTCATGGCCGAAATCGAACGGCGTGCCCTCGGGGAGCTCGGGCATGTTGCTGTCGAGGAGCAGCGACCACTTCGCGCCGTCGGGGGCCTCGGGCAGCTTGAACCTGACCACGTCCTGCCACGAGTTGAACACGATCAGCAGCGTCACCTCCTGCCCGCGCTGGCGGATTCCGCTCGCCTGCGCGCGGCCGTCGAGCAGCATGCCGAAGCAGCGGATGTTGCCGTCCTTCCAGTCCGCCTCGCCCATCTCGACGCCGGTCGCGTTGATCCACGTCACGTCCTTGACGCCGAGGTCCTCGTTGTAGGTCCCGGTGAGAAAGCGCTTCTGCCGAAGGATCGGGTAGCGGTGGCGCAGGCCGGTCAGGCGCTGCACGAATGTGATCATGCGCCGCGTGCGGTCGTCGTCGCTCCAGTGCACCCAGCTGATGTCGTTGTCCTGGCAGTAGGCGTTGTTGTTGCCTTGCTGCGTGCGCGCGAACTCGTCGCCGGCGGTCAGCATCGGCGTGCCCTGCGACAGCAGGAGCGTGGCGAGCATGTTCTTCATCTGCCGCTTGCGCAGGCCGTTGATCGCCGCGTCGTCGGTGG
>DASUZH010000298.1:0-5715 GCA_036376975.1 Burkholderiales bacterium
TTTACCTTAGAATCCCTTGATTATTCAGAAGCCTGCGGAGGCTAGCATAGATCGCAGCGGGCGAAAATCGGGAATGACCTTAGTCCAGCAGGCCATTGAGACCATCCGGCGGGGGTGCGACGAGCTGATCGTCGAGGAAGAGCTGGCCAAGAAGCTCGCCACCGGGCGCAAGCTGCGGATCAAGCTCGGCCTGGACCCCACCGCCCCGGACCTGCACCTGGGCCATACCGTGGTGCTCAACAAGCTGCGCGACTTCCAGCAGCTCGGCCACCAGGTGCAGTTCCTGATCGGCGACTTCACCGGCATGATCGGCGACCCCACCGGCAAGAACCAGACGCGGCCGCCGCTGACGCGCGAGGAGATCCTGCGCAACGCCAAGACCTACCAGGCGCAGGTGTTCAAGATCCTCGACCCGCAGAAGACGCAGATCCTGTTCAATTCCGAATGGTCGGACAAGCTGGGCGCGGAGGGCATGATCAAGCTGGCCGCGAACTACACCGTGGCGCGGCTGCTCGAGCGGGATGACTTCTCGAAAAGGATGAAGAACAACCAGCCGATAGCCGTGCACGAGCTTCTTTACCCGCTCATGCAGGGCTACGACTCGGTGGCGATGAAGGCCGACGTCGAGCTCGGCGGCACCGACCAGAAGTTCAACCTGCTGGTCGGGCGCGAGCTGCAGAGGAGCTACGGCCAGGAGCCGCAGTGCATCCTCACCATGCCGCTGCTCGAAGGGCTGGACGGCAAGGAGAAGATGTCGAAGTCGCTCGGCAACTACGTCGGCATCGCCGAGCCGCCGCAGGAGATCTTCGGCAAGCTGATGTCGATCTCCGACGACCTCATGTGGCGCTACATCGACCTCCTGTCCTTTTCTTCTCAGTCGGAAACAAAGAAATGGAAGGACGAGCATCCGCGCGACGTGAAGGTGCGCTTCGCCAAGGAGATCGTGGCGCGCTTCCACAGCCGGGAAGCCGCGGCGGCGGCCGAAGCCGATTTCGACAGCCGCTTCCGCAAGGGCGAGACGCCGGAGGAGATGCCCGAATTCACGCTGCGCGCCGGCGCCGAGGGCATGCAGATCACCCAGGTCCTGAAGCAGGCCAACCTGGTGCCGAGCACGACCGAGGCGCAGCGCATGATCGAGCAGGGCGGCGTGAAGGTCGACGGCGCGCTGGTCTCCGACCGCGCCCTCAGGCTGAAATCCGGCGCGGGCGTGGTGATCCAGGTGGGCAAGCGCAAGTTCGCGCGCGTACGCCTGACCTGAGGGCCGTGGCGAACGGCGCGGAAGCGGTCTTCCGGCAGGGCGCCGCGGCGCTGGAGGCGAACGACTTCGCGGCCGCCGAGCGGCTGTTCCGCAGCATCGTCGACGCCGACCCGCGCGCGCACCCGGCCTGGAACGCGCTCTCGGTGGTGGCGGTGCGCGCCGGGCTGCCCGACGTCGCCGCAGCGCACGCCGAGCGAGCGCTGCAGCTCGATCGGCGCAACCCCGTCTACCTCAACAACCTCGGCGTCGCGCTCGGCGAGCTGGGCCGGTTCGAAGAGGCGGAGCAGGCGTTTCGCCGCGCGCTCAAGGCGCGGCCGGTGTATGCCGAAGGCCTTTTCAACCTGGGCAAGGTCCTCCACAAGCGGGCGCGCCTCGCCGACTCCCTGCGGGCATACGAGCGCGCCTATGCCATCGATGCTCGCTTCCCGGGGCTGCGCGAGAGCCTTGCCAACATGTACCGCAAGCACGGCCGCGCCGACCGCGCGCTGACGGTTCTCAAGGAGGGACCCGAGGGTATCGAGGACGGCGAGATGGTGCCGCTCACCGTCCAGGTCCTCGCCGAAGTCGAGGGCGTCGAGGCGGCCATCGCGTGGCTCGAGGGCCTGAACGCGCGCTACCCGAAGTGGTACAACGGGCGCTTCTCCCTCGCCATGCTGCTCCTCTCGCGCGGCCGCTGGCGCGAAGGCTGGCGCCATTTCACCTTCCGGCACAACATGCTCGCCGATCGGGTCGGTCCCGACGGCGCGCCGAGGAACCTGCCGGCGCCGTTGCCGTCGCGGCTCGACGGGGTGAGCCTGCGCCTGCGCGGCGAGCAGGGCCTGGGCGACATCCTGTTCTTCCTGCGATTCACCGCCGAGCTGCTCGCGCGCGGCGCGAGCGCAAGCGTCGTCGTGCCGCCCAAGCTCGCGCCGGTGCTGCGCGGGGGCGAGCGCCTGGAGTTCCTGGCCGGCGAGAGCGACGGCTTGACCTGGCGCGCGGGCTCGGCGCAGGGCGCCGGGGCCTACGACCTCCCGCTGGGCGACCTGCCGGCGGTGCTCGAGACCGAAGCGGCGCCGCCGGCGTTCGCCCCCGCGCTCGACGCGGCGCGGGTCGCGGCCTGCCGCGAGCGCCTCGCGCGGCTCGGCCCGGCGCCCTACCTCGGGCTTACCTGGCGCGCCGGCACCGACGTGCTGCGCAATCAGGAGTTCGGCCGCAGCCGCGCCTTCCTGTCGAAAGAGCTGCCGCTCGCCGAGCTCGGCGCGGCGGTTCGCGGGTGGCGCGGCACGCTGCTCGCCCTGCAGCGCGGGCCGTACCAAGGCGAGATCGAGGCGATCTCGGGAGCGGCCGGCGCGCCGGTGCACGATCTCAGCGCTTTGAACGACGACCTGCCTGAAATGCTCGCCGCGCTCGCCGCGATCGACGAGCATGTGGCGGTGAGCAATACCAACATCCACCTGCTGGCAGGCATCGGCCGCACCGCGCGCGTGCTGGTGCCCTATCCTCCGGAGTGGCGTTGGATGCGTGAAGGGGACTCACCGTGGTTTCCGGGCTTCCCCGTATACCGCGAGCCGCAGTCGCGCGGATGGGCGGAGCCGCTCGCCAAGCTGAGGACGGATCTGATTGGATAAATACGAGGTCTACGCGCTGAAATATGCATACAACGACCGGCGCGCGGCGGAGAACTTCATCGGCGGCGATCCGCACGACCGGCCGATGCCGCTCGACTACTTCGTCTGGCTGATTCGCGGCAACGGCCGGGAGATCGTGGTCGACACCGGGTTCTCCGCTGCGATGGCGGCGAAGCGCAAGCGCGATCACCTGAGGTGCCCTACGGAGGCGCTCCGCACGCTTCAATGCGACGCGACGAAGGTGAAGGACGTCGTTGTAACTCACCTCCACTACGATCACGTTGGAAATTTCGAGTTGTTCCCCGGCGCGACGTTCCACCTGCAGGAGCGCGAGATGCAGTACGCGACCGGCAAGTACATGTGCCAGGACTGCTTTCGCGGCGCGTTCGAGGTGGAGGACGTGGTCGGCATGGTGCGCGAGGTCTACGCCGGCCGCGTGCGCTTCCATGACGGCGATGCCGAGCTGTTTCCCGGCGTCTCGCTGCACCTGATCGGCGGGCACACGATGGGGCTGCAGGTGGTGCGCGTTGCGACGCGCCGCGGCTGGGTAGTGCTCGCCTCGGATGCGAGCCACTTCTACGCCAACATGGAGCAGGTGCGGCCGTTTCCGATCGTCTGGTCGGTGGCCGACATGGTCGACGGCTACGCGAAGCTGCGGCGCCTGGCCGACTCGCCGCAGCACATCATCCCCGGCCACGACCCGCTGGTCATGCAGCGTTACCCCGCGCCGTCGAAGGCGCTGGAAGGAATTGCGGTCAGGCTGGATTAGCTATTGGGAACTGAGGCGCACGCTTGCATCCTTGCGCTTCCATACCTCGGGCAGCAGCTCGCAGCCGAAACCCGGACCGGGCGGCGCCATCAGCATGCCTTTCACCGGCTGCGGCACATGGGTGACGAGCTCGTTGTACCAGCCGGTGTAGAACGCGCGCACGGATTCCTGCACCAGCGCGTTCGGCGCCCAGATCGAGTAGTGCAGCGAGGCGGCGAAGATCAGCGGGCCGACGCAGTCGTGAGGCGCGACGGGAAGCTGCCACGCGTCGGCCAGCGCGGCGATGCGGCGCGCTTCCGAGATGCCGCCGCACCAGCCGAGGTCGAACATCACGATGCCGGCCACGCCGGTCTCCAGGTAGTCCTTGAAGCTCCAGCGGCCGGCGAGGATCTCGGAGCCGCAGATCGGCGCCTTGGAATGCGCCGCGTACTGCTTCAGCAGGTCGAGCGAGTCCATGCGGATCGGGTCTTCGTGCCAGTACGTGTCGAACTCCGCGAGCGCGCGGGCGATGCGCTGCGCGGCCGGCAGGCGCCAGAGCGAGTGGAACTCGACCATGATGTCGATCTTGCTCCCTACTGCCCTGCGGATCCTTCGAAACGGGTCGAGGGCCTTGTCCAGATCCGGTGCCGAGATGTGCCAGCCGTCGCTCGCTTCCGCGAAAGTATCGAACGGCCAGATCTTCATCGCGCTGATGCCCTGCTCGAGGAGCGAGTGCGCGAGCTCGTCGGCGCGGTGCAGGAAGGCGTCGAGGTCCTCGTACGGGCCTTCGCTTTTCCCGTCCAGTCCCCAGTTGGTCGACACCTGGCCGCGCGCCTCGCGCACGTAGCGGTAGCCCGCGCAGGTGTTGTAGGTGCGGATGGAGGGCCGGCTGGCGCCGCCGAGCATCTGGTAGACCGGCTTGCCGCAGGCCTTGCCGAACAGGTCCCACAGCGCGAGGTCGAAGGCGGAGATGGCGCGCGTCTCGACCCCCGAGCTGCGGTAGCCGAGGTAGTCCTGCAGGCCGCGGGTCAGCGCCTCGATGGCGAGCGGGTCGCGGCCGAGGACGCGCGGCGCCACGTGCTCGTGCAGGTAGGACTCCACCGGGCCGGCGGCGTAGCTGGTCTCGCCGAGCCCGACCAGGCCCTCGTCGGTGTGCACGCGCAGCCAGACGATCCTGGGGAATTCCGCCAGCCGCAGGGTCTCGAGCCTGGTGATCTTCATTGACACTCCCCGAGCAGCCCTCCTACCATGGTTTTCCTTCTGAGGAGGAGGACCGATGAAAAAGGCATTCTCGCTTACTGTACTGGCAGCCGCGGCCGCCGTGGCGTTCCCCGCGGCGGCGCAAGCGCCCGCCGCCAAGCAGTTGAAGATGCAGTCGACCTGGCCCGCCAGCCTGACGCTGCAGGACAACTTCCGCTTCTTCGCCGACCGCATGGACAAGCTGACCGGCGGCCAGGTGAAGATCGAGGCGCTCGCCGCCGGGCAGATCGTGCCGGCGTTCGAGATCCTCGACGCCACGCACAAGAAGGTGATCGACGGCGGCCACGGCGTTTCCTACTACTGGGTGGGCAAGAACAAGGCGGCGACGCTGTTCTCGGCCACGCCCGTCGGCCCGTTCGGCATGGACCACTTCGACTTCCTCGGCTGGCTGCAGGAAGGCGGCGGCCAGGCGCTGTACGACGAGTTCTACCGCGACATCCTCAAGCTCAGCGTGATCGGCATGCCGGTCGGCGGGTCGAGCCCGCAGGCGATGGGCTGGTTCAAGCGGCCGATCAAGGACCTCGCCGATTTCAAGGGCATGAAGTGCCGGCAGACCGGCATCGTGGCCGAGATCTACGCGCGCATGGGCATGCAGACCGTGAACATGCCGGGCGGCGAGATCATCCCGTCGGCGCAGCGCGGCGTGATCGACTGCGCGGAGTGGGTCGGCGGCGTCGAAGACCTGCGCCTGGGCTTGCCGCAGGTCTGGAAGTACCACTACACGCCGGGCATGCACGAGAGCGCTTCGATCGGCGAGCTCATCATCAACACCGAGGTCTGGGCCAGCCTGACCCCGCAGCAGCAGGAGGCCATCCGCTCCGCGGCGACCGAGACGTTCGTGC
>DASUZH010000299.1:0-9511 GCA_036376975.1 Burkholderiales bacterium
CCAGGCCTCGGTCAGCTTCGGCCCGATCTGGCGCGCCAGGATGTCGGACGTGCCGCCGGCGGCGTAGGGAACGATCAGGCGGATCGGCTTGCCCGGGTAGGTCTGCGCGGACGCGGTCCCGGCGAAAAGGAAAAGCAATGCGGCGACTAGCGGTTTCATCGGTGTCTCCTCGGCGATGGCATGACTGTAGCGCGTCGGGTGGCGCGCGAACAACCACGCGCGAGGCGGCGGCCGTCCGGTTCTTGGGGGAATATCCGGTCGCCGGCTGCCGCCTCCACGCGTGTCCTAGCCGCCGGCCGCCCCCTGCGTGTTGACGTAGAGGGAGTACACCGCCGTGCTGCCGCACATGAACAGCCGGTTGCGATAGGTGCCGCCGAAGCAGAGGTTGGCGCAGCGCGCCGGCAGGTCGATGCGGCCGATCAGCTTGGCGTCCTTGTTGAACACCGAGACGCCGTCGAGGCCCTCGGCGCCCATGCCCCAGCCCATCCACAGGTTGCCGTCGACGTCGACCTTGAAGCCGTCGGGCGTGCCCTGGCCGACCTCGATGATCGAGCGCTTGCCGGACAGGCGGGTGCCGCCGTCGACCACGTCGTACTGCAGCACGTTGCGCGGCGAAGTGCCGGCCTCGATGATGTAGAGCTTCGACTCGTCGGGCGAGAAGGCGAGGCCGTTCGGGCGGTTGATGTCGCCCGCCACCACCGCCAGCTTCTGCGACTTCGCGTCCCAGCGGTAGACGTTGGTCGGCAGCTCGGGCTTCGCGATGTAGCCCTCGTAGTAGCCGAGGATGCCGAACGGCGGGTCGGTGAACCAGATCGAGCCGTCGGACTTGCACACCACGTCGTTCGGCGAGTTGAGCGGCTTGCCGTCGTAGCGGTCGGCGATGGTGGTGATGGTGCCGTCGTACTCGGTGCGCGAGACGCGCCGCGTGCCGTGCTCGCAGCTGATCAGCCGGCCCTGGCGGTCGCGCGTGTTGCCGTTGGCGAAATTCGCCGGCTTGCGGAACGGCGTCACGGCTCCGGTCTCCTCGTCCCAGCGCATGATGCGGTTGTTCGGGATGTCGCTCCACAGCAGGTAGCGGCCGTCGCCGAACCAGATCGGGCCCTCGGTCCAGCGCATGCCGCCGGCGATCTGCTCGACGCGCGCCAGACCCAGCCGATAGCGCGCGAAGCTCGGATCCACCACCCGCACCAGCGGATCGGGGTAGCGGCCGCTGGGCTGGAACTGCGCGAGCGCCTCGGGCGCGAGCGCGAGCGCGCCGGCGGCGGCGAGAAACTGTCTTCTTTCCATCGGACTCCCTCCTGTGGCGGCCAGTCTAGGAAGCGGCCAAAAGCGCGTCCAATCTATAATTCACGCCCCTGTAATCCGCGGAATGAATCAATGGAGCTGCGCGCCCTGCGCTACTTCACCGTGCTGGCCGAGGAGCTGCACTTCGGCCGCGCCGCCCGCCGCCTGTCGCTCACCCAGCCGCCGCTGTCGCAGGCGATCGGCAAGCTCGAGCGCGAGCTGGGCGTGCGCCTGTTCGAGCGCACGCGGCGCAAGGTGGCGCTGACGCTCGCCGGCGCCACCTTCCTCGACGAGGCGCGCGCCACGCTGGCGCGCGCCGCGCAGGCGGTGGAGCTCGCCCAGCGCGCGCAGCGCGGCGAGGTCGGCCGCCTCTCGGTCGGCTACCTCGCCGCCACCGCGTTCACCCTGCTGCCGCTGGTGCTGCGCGATTTCGGCCGCGGCTTCCCGGGCGTCAAGCTAGAGCTGCGCGAGCTCACCATCCCGCAGCAGCACGCCGCGCTGCTGCGCGGCGACATCGACGTCGCCCTCCTGCGCCCGCCGGTGAGCGAGGCCGAGCTCGCCGCGGAGACGATCCTCGCCGAGCCGTTCGTGCTGGCGCTGCCGGCGCGCCACCCGCTGCGCGCGCTGCGCCGCGTCCCCGCGCGGCGCCTCGCCGGCGAGCCGTTCGTCATGTTTCCGCGCCAGCCGGGCCTGGTGAACCACGACCTGGTGATGGATTTCTGCCTGCGCGCGGGCTTCACGCCGCGCGTGGCGCAGGAGGCCTACCAGACGCACACCGTGGTCGGCCTGGTGTCGGCCGGCATCGGCGTAGCGCTGGTGCCCGCGTCGACGCAGAAGATCGGCCTCGCCGGGGTGGCCTACCGGCCGCTGCGCGAGGCCACGCCGCAGTCGCGCACCGCGCTCGCGTGGCGGCGCGCCGACGCCTCGCCCGCGGTCGCCGCCTTCCTCGACGTGGCGCGCCGCGTGGCGAAGCAAGTAAACTCTGCGGCGGGGGAACCATGAGCGAGGAGTGCAGAGAATGATTCGTTTCACGCAAGGCGTCGCGGCGATTTCCATGCTGGCGTTGTCGGCCGTCGCGGCGGCGCAGAGTTTTCCGGCCAAGCCGATCCGCGTCGTCATTCCGTTCGTCGCCGGCGGCTCGTCCGACATTGTCGGCCGCGCCATCGCCGGCAAGTTCCAGGAGCTGCTCGGCCAGCCCGGCGTGGTGGAGAACAAGCCGGGCGCGAACGGCGCGATCGCCGCGGAGTTCGTCGCCAAGGCCGACCCGGACGGGTACACCATCCTGGTCGGCTCGATCGGCGTGTTCTCGATCAACGCGGCGCTGTTCAAGGACCTGCGCTACAACCCGGTGCGCGATTTCGCCCCGATCACGCTCGCCGTCACCACGCCGAACGTGCTGATCACCAAGCCGACGCTGCAGGCGGGCTCCCTGAAAGAGCTGATCGAGCACATGAAGAAGAACCCGGGCAAGCTGTCCTACTGCTCGAGCGGGACCGGCTCGTCCGACCACCTCACCGCGGAGCTCCTGAAGCAGGCCACCGGCACCGATGCCGTGCACGTCCCATACAAGGGCGGCGCCGCATGCCAGACCGACATCATGGGCAACCAGGTGGACTTCTCGTTCCAGAACCTCGGCGCGGTGACCAACTACATCAAGGGCAACCGCATGAAGGCGCTCGCCGTGACCGCGAAGGCGCGCCATCCGCAGCTGCCCGACGTGCCCTCGGCGGCCGAGGCCGGCGCGCCCGACCTGATCGTCACCTCCTGGCAGGCGGCCGCCGCGCCGGCGAAGACGCCGCGCGAGGTGGTGGCGAAGCTGAACGACGCCGCGGTGAAGGCGCTGCGCTCGCCCGACATCCGCGAGCGCATGAACCAGATCGGCTTCGACGTCGTCGCGGGCACGCCCGACGAATTCGGCAGGTTCATGAAGGAGGAGGTCGAGCGCTGGACCAAGGTCGTCGAGCGGGGCCGCATCAAGCCGGAATAGAAATGATCCTCAAGAAAGACGGACTCACCCGCGCGATCGAAGCGGTGGTCGCCGCCGGTGGCAGCGAGGCGCGCGAGGCGCGCATGGTCGCGGACAACCTGGTGCTCGCCAACCTGCTCGGCCACGACTCGCACGGCGTCGGCATGATCCCGCGCTACATCGACTCGCTGCTCGAGGGCGGCCTGAAGGTGAACCAGCACCCGAAGGTGCAGATCGACACCGGCGCGCTGCTCGCGCTGGACGGCTGCCAGGGCTACGGCCAGGTGATCGGCCAGGAAGCGATGGCGATGGCCATCGAGCGCGCGAAGAAGCACGGCAGCTGCGTGATGACCGTCGGCCGCTCGCACCACCTCGGGCGCATCGGGCAATGGGGCGAGCAGGCGGTCGCGGAAGGGCTGATCTCGATCCATTTCGTGAACGTGATCTCGCGCGCGATCGTCGCGCCCTACGGCGGCGCCGACGCGCGCTTCGGCACCAACCCGGTGTGCATCGCCATTCCGCTGCCGGGCGAAGCGCCGTTCCTGCTCGACATGGCGACCAGCGCGGTGGCGCAGGGCAAGATTCGCGTCGCCCACAACAAGCGCGAGAAGGTGTCGCGCGACTGGCTGATCGACGACCGCGGCAACCCGACCGACGATCCGCGCTACGGCGTGGTCGACCCGCTCGGCGCCCTGCGTACCTTCGGCGGTCACAAGGGCTACGGCCTGTCGGTGGCCTGCGAACTGCTCGGCGGCGCGCTGTCGGGCGGCGGCACCGAGCACCAGGAAGGCGACCGCTCGAAGAAGCGGGTGTGGAACGGGATGCTGGCAATCGTCATTGATCCGGCGCGCATCGAGAAGAACGGGTTGTTCGGCAAGGAGACCGTCGAGTTCCTCGCCTCGTTGCGCAAGTCGCCGCCCGCCCCCGGCTTCGACAAGCTGAGGATTGCCGGCGAGCCCGAGCGCGAGACGCGCGCGAAGCGCGAGCGCGACGGTATCTACGTCGACGACAACACCTGGCAGGAGATCCTTGGCGCCGCGGCCAAGGTGAAGCTGGCGAGAGAGAAGGTCGAAGCCCTGGCTCGAGGCTAGCCGCGTGTGACGTGCGCGGCGACGCACAGCCAGCGCGACCCGCGCCGCTGCCAGGTATCCGTGTAGCGTCCCACACCCGGCTGCCCGTCCGGCTTGCGGTAGCGGGTGCGGGCGTGGATGAGCGCCATGTCGCCGAAGACGCGGATCTTCACGTCCTCGGCCTGCAGGCCTGAAATGGCCACCGGTGGGGCGATCTGCGCCAGGAAGCCGTCCCGGTCCACCAGCGTGCCGTCGGGGTTGCTGTTCAGGAAATCGCTTGTCAGGTGGTCGCGGAACCATCCCACATCCGACTCCTGCACCGAGCGGATGTAGTTTCGATTCAGCTCCTCGAGAATCGCAAGATCGTCCATGGCCGGGAAATTCTAGAGCTAGAATCCTCGCGAGAGGAGGCGGCATGGCGAAAAAGCCTGGTCGGCGCGAGCCGCGCATCGTGCGGCCCGACGATATTGATCCAAAGCACCGCTGGGACCGGCCGTTGCAGGCGCCGGGCCGCACGCAGGTCGACTTCGAGGAGCGCATCAATTTCCGCCGGCTGCACGACTACCGGCTCGCCCGCACGCGCGCGGCGCTTGCGCAGTCGGGGCTGGGCGCGCTGCTCTGCTTCGACCAGCACAACATCCGCTACACGACCAGCACCGTCATCGGCGAGTGGGCGCGAGACAAGCTCACCCGGTATTCGCTGCTGACCGGAACCGGCGATCCGTACATCTGGGACTTCGGCAGCGCGGCGCGCCACCACAAGCTCTATGCGCCCTGGCTGCACACCGACCACTGCCGCGCCGGCCTGCTCGGCATGCGCGGCGCAGTGGGCTCGGACCTGACGCTGTTCAAGGAGGCGGCAAAGGAGATCAAGTCGATCCTCAAGGCGGAGGGCGTGGCCAGGATGCCGCTCGGCGTCGACGTGATCGAGCCGCCGATGATGTTCGCGCTGCAGGAAGAAGGCATCGAGGTGCGCGACGGCCAGCAGACGATGCTGCATGCGCGCGAGGTCAAGAACGTCGACGAGCTGACGCTGCTCAACATGGCCTCGGCGATGGTCGACGGCGTCTACCAGGACATCGCCGAGGCGCTCAAGCCCGGCGTGCAGGAGTCGCAGATCGTCGCCCTCGCCACCAAGCGCCTGTATGAGATGGGCTCGGACTGCGTCGAGGCGATCAATTCGATCTCCGGCGAGCGCTGCAGCCCGCACCCGCACAACTTCACCGACCGCCTGATCCGCCCGGGCGACCAGGCGTTCTTCGACATCATCCAGTCGTTCATGGGGTACCGCACCTGCTACTACCGCACGTTCAACGTCGGCCGCGCCACGCCGGCCCAGCGCACCGCCTACAAGAAGGCGCGGCAGTGGATGGATCAGGTCATCGACATGCTGAAGCCCGGCATGTCGAGCGACAAGGTGGCGGCCAAGCTGCCGAAGGCGCAGGAGGCGGGCTTCGCCAACGAGATGGACGCCTTCGGCCTCAACTTCTGCCACGGCCTCGGGCTCGGCCTGCACGAGCGGCCGCTGATTTCGCGCCTGAACTCGTTCCGCGAGCCGATCGAGCTGAAGGCCGGCATGGTGTTCGCGGTCGAGACCTATTGCCCGGCGAGCGACGGCGTGTCGGCCGCGCGCATCGAGGAGGAGATCATCCTCACGCCGAGCGGCGCCAAGATCATCTCGCTGTATCCCGCTGAGGAACTGCCAATTGCCAACCCCTACTAAGCAATCGCTCGGCTGGATCGGCGCCGGCCGCATGGGCTACGCCATGGCCGAGCGCCTCGCCAAGGGCGGCTGCGACATCGCGGTGTGGAACCGCACCAAGGCGAAGGCCGACCCGCTGTCGAAGTACGGCGCCAAGGTGGTGAACCAGCTCGAGGAGCTGTCGACCAAGGACATCCTGTTCGTGATGGTGTCCACCTATGACGACGTGAAGGAAGTCCTCGGCAAGGCGCTCGCCAAGGGCAAGCCGAAGATGGTGGTCGAGTGCTCTTCGATCTCGGTCGAAGGCTCCGCCGATTTGAGAACTTTCCTTTCTGCCAAGGGCATCGAGTACCTCGCCGCGCCCGTGAGCGGCAATGCGAAGGTCATCAAGGCCGGCAAGCTCACTTTCGTCGTCTCCGGTCCGAAAGCCGCGTACGAGAAGGCCAAGCCCTATCTCGACATGATGGGCGTGGGCTCGAGCTACGTCGGCGAAGGCGAGCTCGCGCGCATCGCCAAGATCTGCCACAACGTGATGCTCGGCGTGACCATCCAGAACCTGTGCGAGGTGCTGGTGCTGGCGCAGAAGGTCGGCATGCCGCGCCACGCCTTCCTCGACTTCCTCAACAAGAGCGTGATGGGCTCGATGTTCACGCGCTACAAGACGCCGGCGCTGGTGAACCTCGACTTCCACGTCACCTTCACCCCGAAGCTGCTGCGCAAGGACCTCGACCTCGGCCTCGACGCCGGGCGCGAGCACGAGGTGCCGATGCCGGTGACCTCGATCACGCGCGACGTGCTGCAGCAGATGATCGGGCAGGGCATGACCGAGCAGGACTTTTCCACATTGCTGCTGGCGCAGGCGAAGGCTTCGGGCATCGAGCTCAAGTCGGAAAACGTGGAGGTAGGGGATGGGCTCTCGTCGTGAATTCCTCAAAGGCGGCATCGGACTCGCCGCGCTGAGCGGCTGCGGGTCGCTGACGGTGCAGGAGCCGGCCGACGTCCTGATCACCAACGCGCGCGTCAACACGCTCGATCCGCGACGGCCGCGCGCCGAGGCGATCGCCATCAAGGGCGAGCGCATCCTCGCCGTCGGCAGCGCGGCGGAGCTCGAGGTTCACCGCAACATGAACACGCGCGTCATCGATGCCGGCGGACGCACCGTCATCCCGGGCATCAACGATGCGCACACGCACTTCATCCGCGGCGGCCTGACCTACACCAATGAGGTGCGCTGGGACGGCGTGCCGTCGCTTGCCGAGGGCATGCGTCGCGTGCGCGAGCAGGCGCGGCGCACGCCGGCGCCGCAATGGGTGCAGGTGATCGGCGGCTGGACCTGGGCGCAGTTTTCCGAGAAGCGCTTCCCGACGCTCGACGAGATCAACGCCGCCACCGGCGACACGCCGTGCATGATCATGCACCTGTATGACCGCGCCTGGCTGAACCGCTCGGCGATCCGCGTGCTGGGCTGGGAGAAGGAAGTGCCGAAGCTGTTCGGCGGCTACATCGAGCGCGACGCCGGCGGCAACACCACCGGGCTGGTGATGTCGACCACCAGCCTCGCCAGCCTGGTCGCGGTCTGGCTGCGCGTGCCGCGCCTCTCGCCCGAGGAGCAGATCACCTCGACGCGCCACTTCATGCGCGAGCACAACCGGCTCGGCGTCACCAGCGTGATCGACGCCGGCGGCGGCGGGCAGAATTTCCCCGACAACTACGCCGCCATCGCCAAGCTCGCCGCCGACAGGCAGCTCACGCTGCGCATCGGCTACGAGCTGTTCGCGCAGGCGCCGGGCAAGGAGCTCGGCAACTACGAGGCCTGGTCGAAGATGGTGAAGATCGGCGAGGGCGACGACTACTACAGGATGATCGGCGCCGGCGAGTACATCGCCTACTCCGCAGGCGATCCGGCGAACTTCGCCAAGGACTGGATCGTCGCGCCGCCCGGCGTGATGGAGAGCCAGTTCACCGCCATCACCAAGTTCCTCGCCGGCCAGAAATGGCCGTTCCGCCAGCACACCACCTTCGACGCCACTGCGAGCCGCGTGCTCAACGTGCTCGAGGAGGTGAACCGCGACGTGCCGCTGAAGAACCTGCGCTGGGGGCTGGATCACTGCGAGACCATGTCGCCGAAAACCCTCGAGCGCGTCGCTGCGCTTGGCGGCAGCATCAATATCCAGAACCGCATGTCGCTCGACGGCGAGGCCTTCCTGCAGAAGTACGGCGCGCAGCTCGCCGCCGACGCGCCGCCGATCAAGCGCATCCGCGAGATGGGCATCCCGCTCGCATGCGGCACCGATGGGAACCGCGCCACCAGCTACAACCCCTGGATCGGCGTGCACTGGCTGCTCACCGGCAAGACGCTGGGCGGCGCCAAGCTGCAGGGCGACCACAACCTGCTCGACCGCACCGAGGCGTTGCGCCTGTACACCGCCGGCGGAGCCTGGATGTCGTCGGAAGAGGACAAGAAGGGAACGCTCTCCGCGGGCAAGCTCGCCGACCTGGTGCTCCTGAGCGGCGACTACTTTTCCATGCCGGTGGACGACGTAAAGAACCTGGAGTCGGTGCTTACCATGGTCGGGGGAAAAGTGGTGTATGCCGCCGGGCCGTATTCGCGACTCGACGCGCCGCCGCCGCCGTCCCTTCCCGACTGGCTGCCGGTGCGGCACTATGGCGGCTACCACCGGAATGCCGCCGGTCCGATGCCGACGCTGGCCGCCCACCGCCACCCGATGATCATCGGCGAAAGCGGCAGCTGGTCGCTCGAGTGCCCGTGCGGCGCCCTGTGAGGAAACCGAGGAGGAGCTGAGCATGGCCAAGCAGAGAATCAGCTACGTCGACCTGGCGGGCATGGACGCCGACATGCGCAAGGAGATGGAGCGCTGCCAGCGCGAGGGCACGCCGCGGCCCGAGAGCTCGGCGGTGCGCGCGCACGTCAAGGCCTGCTTCTGGTTCTTCGCCAATTCCTGGCGCGACCTGTTCAAGAACGGCGTCCTGCAGCACCCGGTCAAGGAGCTGTGCCGCCTGTACGTGTCGCGCGCGGTGACCTGCGAGTACTGCGGCAACCAGCGCTCGATGAAGGCGGCGGCGAGCGGCATGGTCGAGGACGACGTGCGCGACCTGCTGCAGTTCGAGAAGTCGAAGCGCTACGACGAGCGCCAGAAGGCCGCGCTCGCGTACGCCGAGGCGATCGTCTACCGCCTCGACACCGACGACGCTTTCTGGGAGCGCATGCAGCGGCACTTCAGCGAGCCGGAACTGGTCGAGCTCGGCTGCTTCGTCGGCCTGACCCTCGGCCAGCAGAGCTGGCTGCGGCTGCTCAACATCGACCACCACCAGGTCATGCCCGGCACCGACGCCTCGATGGCGCCCGGATTCAAGACCGCCGACGAGCTGGCGCGCTCCAAGTCCGCCGGCGAGTACTGGGCGACCAAGGGCAAGTCGAAGGCCGCCTGAGCGCGCTGCCGCCGCGCCTGCGCGCGCTGCTCGCGCAGG
>DASUZH010000300.1:0-2353 GCA_036376975.1 Burkholderiales bacterium
ATCGCCTGGATGCCGGGCAGGATCAAGGCCGGGACCAAGAACCACGACATCCTCGGCGGCCTCGACCTGATGGCGACTTTCGCCGCCGTCGGCGGCGCCAAGCTGCCGGCGAACGACCGCGAGGGCAAGCCGATCATCTTCGACAGCCACGACATGTCTCCGGTCCTGTTCGGCACCGGCAAGTCGAAACGCAATGAATGGTTCTTCTTCACCGAGAACGAGCTGACGCCGGGCGCCGCGCGCGTGGGCAACTACAAGGCGGTCTTCAACCTGCGCGGCGACAACGGCGCCAGGACCGGCGGCCTGGCGGTCGACAGCAACCTCGGCTGGAAGGGGCCGGAGAGCTATGTCGCCACCATCCCGCAGGTGTTCGACCTCTGGCAGGACCCGCAGGAGCGCTACGACATCTTCATGAGCAACATCACGGAGCGGACCTGGACGGTGGTGACGATCTCGGAGGCGATCCGGGATCTGATGAAGACCTACGTCAAATACCCGCCGCGCAAGCTGCAAAGCGAGACGTACACCGGGCCGGTCACGCTTTCCGACTACGAGCGGTTCCAGCACATCCGCGACAGGCTCGAGAAACAGGGCATCAACATCCCGATTCCCTCGGGCAACTAGCGCCGTGCGGCGCGGGCTGCGGGCGGCGGTCTGGGCGTGCGCGCTGGTCGCGTGCGCTCAGATCGACGCCGCCGCCACGCGGTACGCGGACGCGCCGCGCCTGGCGGCGACCGACGCGGCCAAGGTGCAGGTCCTGCGCAGCGATCCGGGCAAGCCGTACCAGGCGCTGGGCGACATCGAGGTCGACGCGGCGACCGACCCGGCACCGCCGATCGAACAGATCGAGGCGAAGCTGCGCAGCGAAGCGGCCGCAATGGGCGCCGACGCGGTGGTGGTGGTGATGGACCGCGTCAGCGTGCTCGGTTCCCACGTCATGGCCGGCTACCGCGGCCGCGCCTACACCGTCGACGCGCGCCGCGTGGTCGGCGTCGCCATCCGCTACCGCTAGAACGCCTCGCCGATGCGCAGGTAGATGGCGTCGTCGTCGCGGCCGCGCGCCCAGTCGAGGCTGATGTTGACCTTGTGCACCTTGGAGGCGAGGAAGCGCAGGCCGGCGCCGTAGGAGGGCAGCGAGGTGGCGCCGCTGAACTCGCTCCACGACGGCGCCACCGCGCCGGTGCCGCCGAAGGCGACCGCGCCCCAGCGGCCGTGGAAATTCCAGCGCGCCTCGCCCTGCACCGCGTACATCGCGCGGTCGCGGTATTGCCCGCCGACGTAGCCGCGCAGGTCGTTGTGCATGCCGAACAGGCACAGGTCGAAGTACGGCACGTCGCCGGTCGTGCTGCAGGTCGAGGCGCGCAGCGCGAGGATCCAGCGCGGCGCGACCGGCAGGTAGCGGTTGTAGGCGAAATGCAGGAAACCGTAGTTGGAGTCGCTGCCGAGGTCCGTGCGCGGGTAGACCGCATTCACGCTGGCGAACGTGCCGTGCGTCGGGTCCAGCTCGCTGTCGCGCGTGTCGTACTCGAGCGCGATGCCGAGCCCGGCGCTCACCGCGTCGAGCTGCAGCGGCGGGATGGCGATGCCGAGCTGGGGCGGGGGCGGCACCTTGATGGTGGTTTCGAGCGAGATATAGCGCACGATCGGCCCGGCGAAGATGTTGGGGGCCACTTCGTACAGGCCCTTGGCGAGGACCGCCGTGCCCTGCTGCTCGATCGGGACCGAGATATTGCGGGTGCCGGCGTTGGCGCCGATGCCGTAGAACCGCAGGTTGAGGTCGAACGCGGCGACGGCGGCGCTCAGGCGCAGCCGGTCGTGCATCAGGTAGGACTTCTGGAACAGCGCCGCCGCCTTGCTGTCGTTGTCGGTATACATCGCCGCGGCGCCGCTGATCCACGGCCGCGTGCTGCCCTCCGCGCGGTACATGAGCAGCCCGGTGAGGGTGAGGCCGGTGCCGAGCGTCGGGTCCGAGCGCGGCACCGGCAGCACGACGAAGCCGACCTTGCCGGGGTCGGGCTGCGAGTGCTCGGCCGGGCGCGTCAGCTCCTCGTGCGCGGTGTCGCCGCTGGCCGCCTGCGCCGTGCCGGCCAGCGCGAGCCAGAGCACGAGGCAGCGCGCCGCGGCGCGCGTCACGCAGAACTGCCCAGAGCCGCCCTGCGGCCGCGCTCGATGTCGATGCCGGCGAGGAGCAGCAGGCCGGCGACGAAATAGGCGCCGACGAACAGGATGCCGAGGCGGTGGTTGCCGGCGGTGATCCAGGACACCGCGCCGTAGGTGATCGGGCCGAAGATCGAGGCCGCCTTGACCGCGAAGCCCCACAGCCCGAAGAACTCGGCGAGCCGCGCCGGCGGGG
>DASUZH010000301.1:0-4092 GCA_036376975.1 Burkholderiales bacterium
CTCGCCGCCGGGCTGACCCAGGTGCTCGACGACAAGCGCTACACCGAGATCATCATGACGCGCGTCACCGTGCCGATCGGCGAGGACATCGGCTTCCTGCCCGGCACCGAGGAGGAGAAGATGCTGCCGTGGATGGGCGCGCTGGAGGACAACCTCGACGTGCTGAACGCCTCCGACGAGTCGGGCGGCGAGTGGGGCCGCGCGGCGACGCGCGATCTGGTCAGGTCGCGGATCAAGGTCAAGTCGCTCAACTTCATGCGCGGCCGCACCTTCGTCAACAAGTGGCTGATCATCGACGAGGCGCAGAACCTGACGCCCAAGCAGATGAAGACCCTGGTGACGCGCGCCGGGCCCGGCACCAAGGTGGTGTGCATCGGCAACATCGCGCAGATCGACACCCCGTACCTCACCGAGGGCAGCTCGGGGCTGACCTACGTCGTCGACCGCATGAAGGACTGGGTGCACGCCGGGCACGTCACCCTGGCGCGCGGCGAGCGCTCGCGGCTGGCCGACCACGCCGCGGAAACGCTATAGGAAACCTCGTCAGGAATAAGTAAGCCCGGCGGGTGTTTCGCCTGCCGGGCTGCCCTTTCTGCTACATTTCCGGCGGACTTCATTTCTCCGGAAAAATCCCAATGCGAACCCTAGTATTCCTCTCGGCGCTGCTTCTTGCGTTCGGCGCCGGCGCGCAACCGAAATTCGAGCCCCAGGTCGGCCAGGCCGGCAAGGACGTGATCTGGGTGCCGACGCCCGATGAAGTGGTCGACCGCATGCTGACCATGGCGCAGACCGGGCCGAACGACATCCACTTCGACCTCGGCGCGGGCGACGGCAAGATCGCGATCGCCGCGGCGAAGAAGTTCGGCGCGCGCGCCACCGGCATCGAGTACAACCCCGACATGGTGAAGCACGCCAACGCCAACGCGAAAGCCGCCGGCGTCGACGGCACCGGCCCGGGCAAGGCGATCATCCGCCACGGCGACATCTTCGTCACCGACTTCAGCTCGGCCACCGTGATCACGCTCTACCTGCTGCCGGCGCTCAACATGAAGCTGCGGCCGACGATCCTCGCCATGCGGCCGGGCACCCGCGTGGTGTCGCACTCCTTCACCATGGAGGACTGGGAGGCCGACGAGACCTCCTCGATGGACGGGCGGCGCGCCTACTTCTGGGTGGTGCCGGCCAACGTGATGGGCGCCTGGCAGCTCGACGCCGGCACGCAGAAGCCCGAGATCTCGTTCGACCAGACCTTCCAGAAGATCAATGGCCAGGTGAAGTTCGGCGCCACGCAGGGCGGCATGCGCGACGCGCGCCTGAGCGGCTTCAACATCGCCTTCGCCTACGTCGACCAGGCCGGCGTGCGGCGCGACTTCACCGGCCGCGTCACCGGCGGCAGGATGGAAGGCTCGTACCGCGACGACAAGGGCGGCGAAGGCCGCTGGAGCGCGACGAAGAAGTAACTCGGAAGGGAGGCGCCGTGAGCCGCGTTATCGGGCTGCTGTTGGCCTTTGCGCCGCTCGCGGCTTCCTCCGTTGCTTTCGCGCAGCAGGCCGCCGGCGGCGAGGCGCCCGCCGAGGAAAATGCCTTCACGAAGCTGGAAAAATCCCCCTGGCTTCTCGCCCCCGTATTCCAGTCGAACCCGAAGCTCGGCACCTCGGTGGGCGCACTCGCCGGCTACGTGCACTACTTCGACGAGAAGTCGCGGCCCTCGATATTCGCGCTGATGGGCCAGTACACCAGTACCGAATCGATCATCGCCGGGTTCCAGGCCAGAACTTCCTGGGATGAAGACCGGCAGAGGCTGATTGCCGGGCTGATCTACGGCTACATCAAGAACGACTACGAGGACTATCTCGGCACCGGAGTCCCCCTGCAATCCAACTCCGAGGTGAAGGGGACGATCGCACGCTACACGTACCGGGTCCACGGCAACTGGTTCCTGGGCGTGCAGGGCCTCTATCAGAACTTCGGCATCGGCGGTGAAACGCAGTTCGACCAGATGGTGCTCGACACCCTCGGGGCCGTGCCGTACAAGTCGGGCGGGCTGGGTCTCGTGGCCCAGTACGACTCGCGCGACAACGAGAACTCGCCCACCAAGGGCGGGCTGGCCACCCTCAACAACATGGCCTACCGGGAGGAACTGGGCGGCGAGAACGACTTCGACGTGATCCGGGCCGATTTCCGGTATTTCCTGCCGCACGGGAAAGGCAACGTGCTGGCCTTTCGCCAGCTGAACCATTTCACCTACGACGCGCCGACCCAGGTGAAAGCCGCCGTTCAGCTTCGCGGCTACAAGCTTGGCCAGTACAACAGCGACTACATGTCCCACATCGAAGTCGAGGAGCGGTACAAGATCAGCCACAAATTCACCGCCACGCTGTTTGCCGGCGTCGCCTGCGTATACGGCGATGGCAAGAGCTGCTCCGACAGCGCGAACATCTACCCGAACGGCGGCTTCGGCGTGCAGTACATCCTCAAGCCGAAGGAAGGCATCGTCCTCAACCTGGAATACGCGCAAGGCAAGGACTCGAACAACGGCGTCCTGCTGAAGATGGGATACGGCTTCTAGCGCACGGATCCGGTCAGGTCTGCAGCTTCTTGTGCGAGCCGTCGCAGAACGGCTTGCTGCCGGTCTGCTTGCAGCCGCACAGCCAGACCTTCTGCGCCTCGGCGACGCTGAACTTCACGGGAGTGAACTCGGTGGTCTTGTGCGAGCCGTCGCAGAACGGCTGGCGCTTGGACTGGCCGCAGGCGCACCACCAGTAGTCGCCGGGGGCCAGCTCCACTGCGTACGGCCCGCGCTGCGGAATCATCGGCTCGGCCATCGGTTCTCCCCCGCCTCTAAGCTGACGCGCGCAGCTTAGTACGAACCCTGGTGATTCTCAAACCGCGTGAACTGGCCGAGGAAGGTCAGCTTGACCGGGCCGATCGGGCCGTTGCGCTGCTTGCCGATGATCACGTCGGCGATGGCGCGCTGCTCCTCCGGCAGGTCGGGCTTGTACACCACCTCGCGGTAGATGAACAGGATCACGTCCGCGTCCTGCTCGATGGCGCCCGACTCGCGCAGGTCCGACATCACCGGGCGGCGGTCGGGGCGCTGGTCGACCGCGCGGTTGAGCTGCGACAGCGCGACCACCGGCACCTCGAGCTCCTTCGCCATCGCCTTCAGCGAGCGCGAGATCTCGGAGATCTCGGTGGCGCGGTTCTCGCCCTGCGTGCTGGCCGACATCAGCTGCAGGTAGTCGATCACGATCAGGCCGAGCTTCGAGTACTGGCGCTTCAGCCGGCGCGCGCGCGCCCTCACCTCCAGCGCGGTGAGCGCGCCCGCCTCGTCGATGTAGATCGGCGTCTCGTGCAGCTTGGCCATCGCGTCGGACAGGTCGCCCCACTCCTTGTCGGACAGCCGCCCGGTGCGCATCTTGTGCTGGTCGACGCGCGCGATCGAGCCCAGCATGCGCATGGCGAGCTGGGTGGCCGACATCTCCATGCTGAAGATCGCCACCGGCAGGCCGTTGCCGACCGCGACGTGCTCGGCGATGTTCAGCGCCAGCGCGGTTTTTCCCATGCTGGGGCGCGCGGCGATGATGATCAGGTCGCCGGCCTGCAGGCCGGAGGTCATCTTGTCGAGGTCGACGTAGCCGGTCGGCACGCCGGTGACGTCCGACGGGTTGTCGCGGTGGTAGAGGTGGTCGATCTTCTCGAACACCCGGGCGAGCACCGGCTTGATCTCGAGCAGGCCCTGGTCGCGCCGCGCGCCCGACTCGGCGATCTGGAAGATCTTCGACTCGGCCTCGTCGAGCAGCTGGCCGACCTCGCGCCCGGCCGGGTTGAGCGCGTCCTCGGCGATGCCGGTGGCGACCTGCGCCAGGCGGCGCTGCACCGCGCGCTCGCGCACCAGCTCGGCGTAGCGCCGGATGTTTAGGGCGCTGGGCGTGTTCTGCGCCAGCGCGCCGAGGTAGGCGGCGCCGCCGGTCTTGTCCTTGTCCTCGCTCGCCTCGATCGACTCGTTGACGGTGATGACGTCGGCCGGCCGGTTGGCCTCGGCCAGCTTGGCGATATGGCGCCAGATGCGGCGGTGGTCGTCGCGGTAGA
>DASUZH010000302.1:0-7242 GCA_036376975.1 Burkholderiales bacterium
TTGAGCGAGGCGCCGGTCGCCGGCATCAGCTGCATGATGCCGATCGCGCCGACGTGGCTGCGCGCGCGCTGGTCGAGCTTGGATTCCTGGTAGCCGAGCGCGGCGACCATCAGGTAGTCGAAGCTGTAGCGCTCGCCATACTTGCGGAACAGCGCGATGGTCTTCTCGAAGCGCTGCCAGTCGGACTCGGCGGTCGCGTTCTGCAGCCGCTTGAGGTACACCGGGTAGTTCTTCATCCGCGCCACGCGGATGCCCGGATGGGTGCTGAGGAACCGGTTCACCACTTCGGCCAGCTTCGGGCTGTCCTTGCGGAACGCCCAGGCGATCGCGCCGCCATCGGTCAGGGCGAGCTCGGGCCGCGGCTCGACGTTCGGCAGCAGCCCCGCCCACAGCTGCGCCTTCCAGTCGTCGACCACGATCAGTTGCAGCAGGCCGGCGCCGAGCATCTCCATCATGTCCTCGTCCTCGAGCGCGTCGGGCACCAGCGTGAGCTTCATTTGCGGCTTGTTGAGAGCGCGGAAGCGCTTGTTCAGCCGCTGCAGGCTGTCGTAGTAGCTCGACGAACGGCGCACGTGCACTTCCTTGCCGGCGAGGTCGTCGAGCGAGGCGAGGATCGGCGACTGCGGCCCGGTCACCACGATCTCGGTCACGTTGGTGGTGTGCGGCTTGGAGAAGTCGACCCGCTTGCTGCGCTCTTCGGTGATCGTCAGGTTGCCGGCGGCGAGGTCGCCGGTGCCCTGCAGCAGGCCCGGGATCAGCTCCTCGCGCGTGGTCGGCAGCGCGATCACCGTGAACGGGCGGTTCTTCAGCTTGTACCTGCGGTTGAGCCAGATCTCGAAGTCCTTCAGCGAGTCGGCCACCAGCCCGCGCTGGGCGCCCTTGTCGTTGAAATACAGCGTGCGGCTGTAGGGCACCAGCACGCGGATCGTCCGCCGCTCGAGCATGCCGTCGAAGTCGCCCTTCCAGGGCTCCAGCTCGGCGTCGAGCGCGGTGAGCGGCTTCGGCTTCGGCTGCGGCTGCGACGGCTGCGCCGCGGCGGCAACCGGCAGGAAAAGGAGCAGGAGAAGCAGACCCCTCATCAACAACCCCCCGTGCTGTCTAGCGCACGTCGATCGTGTAGCTTAACCCCTTCGCCGCCGGCGTGCCGCTTTCCCACGGCCGCCGGTACTCGAAGCGCAGCTCCTGCCGGCCCGGATGCCGCGCCATGAACGACCAGTATTCCGCGCCGGGCGCCCCGGCGGCGGTTTTCTCGGCGGCGTAGAACGGCTCGCCGAGCGGCTCGAGCGCGTCGCCGGAGGAGGCGAGGAACCAGCGGTAGCCCGCGCTGCGGTTCGCTTCGAGGCGCAGCGTCACCTTCCTGCCGCGCTCCACCGACACCGCGCGCCCGGCGTCGCCCTCGGCCACCATCAGCGCCGGGATCGGCGGCGTGCCCGGCGCCTGGCTCAGCCCGCCGGCGCAGCCGGCCAGGGACGCGACAATGAGAAGATATGGGACCTTGGTCCAATACCGCCGCGCATGCCGTAGGATCAACATAGTCGAGCCATCCTAACGCTAACGGATACCGCCATGAGATTCTTCCTGCTCGCAGCAGCTTTCCTCGTCGCCTCCCCCGCCTGGGCGCAGCCCAAGGCCGCCGCGGTCGGCGCCTCGATCGAGGCGCTGGTGACCGTCGTCGCGGTCGACAAGAAGGCGCGCACCGTGGTGATCCGCGGGCCGCGCGGCAACACGCAGGAGCTGCAGGTGCCGCCGGAGGCGCAGAACTTCGACCGCGTCAAGCAGGGCGACGTGTTCCGCATCAAGTACGCCGAGGCGGTGGCGCTCGCGGTGGTGCCGAAGGGCGGCGAGCCCTCGAAGGGCGACGAGAAGGAGAAGGTGTTCGCGCCGAAGGGCGCCAACCCGGGCGGCGCGGCGGTGCGCGTGCGCCACGTCAGCGGCCGCATCGAGGCGATCGACGCCGCCAACCGCTACATCGCGGTGCGCGGTCCGAAGCAGAACACCATCGCGCTGAAGGCGGCCGACGACCTCGACCTCGCCAAGCTGAATCCCGGCGACCGCATCACGCTCGCCTACATGCAGGCGATCGCCATCGAGATGGTGCCGCAGCCGCCCAAGGCGAAGCCCGAGGCGAAGAAGAAGTAGTATCCTTTCCGAAGTCTCCGGGGGGAGACCGAAAAGGAGCAGGCCGTGAAAGTCTGCAGCTGGCTGTTCGGCGTGGCGGCGGCGGTCGCGAGCGGCGCGGCGCACGCCTCTTTCCTGTCCGGCGACGCGCTCGACACGATGGCGGACATCCTCGCCGTCGTGGTGCTGTTCGTGGTGCCGGCGATCGCCATCGTGCTGTTCTGGGTCGTGCACGTCCTGCCGGAGAAGATCGCGCACAAGCGCCACCATCCGCAGGTCGAGGGCATCACCACGCTGTGCCTGCTGTCGCTCGTCTTCGGCGGCCTGCTGTGGCCGCTCGCCTGGCTGTGGGCCTACACCAAGCCGGTCGCCTACCGCGTGGCCTACGGCACCGACAAGCACCCCGAGTACTTCGACCAGATGGCCGAGAAGCACGCCAGCGGCACGCTGCTGCGCGAGGAGGCGCGGCACCTGCGCGAGGAACTGGAGGCGATGGAGGCGCGCGGCGCGCTGCCGCCCAAGCTGCGCGGGCTGAAGGACGAGCTGGCGCGCCTGCGCGCCGAGGTGGACGCGGCGGAGCGGGAGAAGGACACGGCGGCGGCGTAGATGGAAGCGATTCTCCTCGCCATCTATTCGTTCTTCGTCTGGCTGATCTTCATCAAGCTGAAGTGGCTGCCGTGGAACACCGCATGGCAGGTGACGGTGGTCATCATCCCGATCGTCGGCATGGCGATACTGATCCTCGCGCTCAATATCGTCGCCCCCTCCTCCTCCGACGTGCGGGTCTACAAGTACACCGTGCCGATCGTGTCGCAGGTGCGCGGGCGCGTGGTCGAGGTGCCGGTGGAGGAAGGCAACCGCCTGGTGCGCAAGGGCGACGTGCTGTTCCGCATCGACCCGACGCCCTACCAGCTCGAGGTCAGCATGCTGGAGGCGCAGCTGGTCGGCACGCAGGGCTCGCAGCGCGAGCTGGTCGAGCAGGAGAAAGGCGCCTACGCCAAGATTGCGGAGTCGCAGGCGCGCGCGCGCGAGGTCGGCGCGCGCATCGAGCTCACGCGCAGGCGCGTCGCGCAGTACCGCGAGCTGGTCGCCACCGGCGCCGGCAACCGCTTCGACCTGGAGAACGCCGAGACCGAGCTCGCCGAGCAGACCGGCCAGCTCGACGCCGCGCGCGACAGCGAGGCGCAGGCGCGCGCCAGCCAGCGCCAGATCCAGCAGAAGCTCGGCGCCACGGTGAAGGGCGAGTTCTCGCAGGTGGCGCAGACCCGCGCGCAGCTTGAAAACGCGCGCTGGAACCTGGAGCAGACCACCACCTTCTCGCCCTGCGACTGCTACGTCGTCAACCTGGCGCTGCGCCCGGGCGGCTTCGTCGCCGGCATCCCGCTCAACCCGGTGATGACGCTGGTCGAGGCCGACGGCCAGGTGGTCGGGCTGTACCACCAGAACGAGCTGCACCAGGTGAAGCCGGGCAACGAGGTCGAGTTCGCGCTGAAAACGCTGCCGGGCAAGATCATCAAGGGCAAGGTGGACTCGGTGGTGTGGGCGCAGGGCGCCGGCCAGATGCAGGCGAGCGGCCAGCTCCCGACCGCGGGCGTGGCGCCGATGCCGCCGGGCCGCTACGCGGTGAAGTTCAACATCGCCGAGCGCGACAAGGAGATCTTCCTCGCCGCCGGCGCGGCCGGCGACGCCGCCATCTACACCGACAGCCTGCACGCCGTGCACATCATCCGCAAGGTGATCCTGCGCGTCGGCTCGTACCTCAATTACCTGATCCTCAAGCTGCACTGATGCGCGGCGGCGCCCGTATCGCAGCGCTGCTCCTCGCCGCGGCACTCGCCGGCTGCGCGCTGAAGTCCCCCCCGGAGCGCCAGGACGCCGTCAAGCAGGCGCTGCCCAACCTGCAGGTGCCCGAGCGCTGGGCCGAGCCGGCCGGCGGGGTGGCCGGCGAGGTCGCCGCGCCCTGGCTCGCCTCCTTCCGCGACCCGCAGCTCGAGGCGCTGGTGCGCGAGGCGGTGGCGAACAATCCCGACCTGCAGGTGGCGGCGGCGCGCGTCGAGCAGGCGGCGGGCTTCGTCAAGTCGGCCGGCGCCACGCTCTACCCGCAGGTGAACCTGCTGGCGCGCGGCGGCGGCGCGCTGAGCGGCGACTCGAGCGGCCTCGAGGGCCTCGGCGTGTTCGCCAACTGGGAGCTCGACCTGTGGGGCCGCGTGCGCGCCGGCCGCGCCTCCGCTTCCACGCAGTACGACTCGGCCGCGCTCGACGCCGAGTACGCGCGCCAGTCGCTCGCCGCGTTCGTCGCCAAGAGCTGGTTCCTCGCCGTCGAGGCGCGCATGCAGAAGGCGCTGGCCGAGGAGATGGCGGCGGCGGCGCAGCGCCAGATCGACCTCGCGCAGGACCGCCTGCGCGTCGGCCGCGGCGACCAGAACGACCTCACGCTGGCGCGCGCCAGCTACGCCGGCTACCGCGACAGCGTGCGCCAGCTCGAGTTCTCCTACCGCCAGGCGCTGCGCGGACTGGAAGCGCTCGCCGGGCGCTATCCGGCGGCGGCGCTGGAGGTGCCGGCGCGGCTCGCCGAGATGCCCGGGCCGGTGCCGGTCGGCATGCCCTCCGAGCTGCTCGAGCGCCGCCCCGACGTGATCGCCGCCGAGCGGCGCATCGCGGCCGCCTTCTACCGCACCGAGGAGGCGAAGGCGGCGCGCCTGCCGCGCATCTCGCTCACCGCGGCGGTGACCAGCATCTCGAGCGAGCTGTTCGTGCTGCAGGACCGCGACAACCCGGTGTGGAGCGCCGGCGCCTCGATCAGCGCGCCGCTGTTCCTCGGCGGCCAGCTGCAGTCGCAGGTCGAGATCCGCACCGCCGAGCAGAAGCAGGCGATCGCCGACTACGGCCGCGTCGGGGCGCGCGCCTTCGGCGAGGTGGAGAGCGCGCTGTCGGCCGGCTTCACGCTCGAGGAGCGCGAGGCGATCCTCAAGGAAGCGGTGGACGAGAACGCGCGCGCGCTCGAGTTCGCCAACGTGCGCTACCGCGTCGGCCCGGGCGACCTGCGCGCGGTGCAGCAGCAGGCGCTCGCGCTGCAGGCCGCGCGCACCGCGCTGCTGCGCGTGCAGGCCGAGCGCCTGGTGCAGCGCGTGAACCTGCACCTCGCCCTCGGCGGCAGCTTCGAGCCCAGGCAGTAGCCGTCGCCCCCGCGAAAGCGGGGTCCATGTATTACTTCTTGGGCGCGAGCGGGTCGGCGGCGTCGACCCAGCCGCCGCCGAGCGCCTTGTACAGATTGATCAGCTCGGCGTGGCGCGCGGCGAGCGTGGACACCGCGTTCAGCTCGGCCGCGAACAGCTCGTTGTCGGCGTACAGCACCTCGATGTAGCTGGTCGCGCCGCCCTCGTACTTCGCCCGCGACAGCCTGGCATAGGTGCGCAGCGCCTGCGTGCGCTTCGCCAGCGCGTCGTACTCCTCGCGCCGCTTCTGCACGCCGATCAGCGAGTCGTTGGTCTCGCGGAAGGCGTTGAACACCACCTGCTGGTAGAACGCGAGCGCCTCGCGCTGCGCCGCTTCCGCGGTGGCGACCTGCCCTTCGATGGCGCCGAAGGTGAAGATCGGGCCGGTGATGGTCGCCGCGATGCCGCCGGTGGTCGACGAGCTCTTCGAGAAATTGTCCAGCGAGGTGCTCTGCAGCCCGAAAATGCCGGTCAGCGAGATGGTGGGGAAATAGAGCGCCTTCGCCGCGCCGATGTTGGCGTTGGCCGCGCGCAGCGCCTCCTCGGCCTGCAGCACGTCGGGCCGCCGCTCGAGCAGCGCCGAGGGCAGCGCCGCCGGAATCACCGGGTCGGCGATCTGCTCGACGCCGCGGCCGCGCTGGATCGGCCCGGGGTTGCGGCCGAGCAGCACCGACAGCAGGTTCTCCTGCACCTGCACCTGCCGCTCGAGCGCCGGCACCGCGGCCTGCGCCTGGCGGTACTGCGACTCGACCTGCGAGCGCTCGAGCTCGGACACCGTGCCGCCCTTGTGCCGCTTCTCGAACAGGTCGAGCGAGCCGGCGTAGTTCTTCTCGGTGGCGCGCGCGATCTCGAGCTGCCGGTCGAGGGCGCGCAGCGAGATGTAGCCGGTGGTGACGGCGCTGACCACCGACAGCACCACGCCGCGGCGCCCCTGCTCGCTGGCGTAGACCTGCGCCTGGGCGGACTCGGCCTGGCGGCGCACGCGGCCGAACAGGTCGATCTGCCAGGAAGCGCCGAGCGCCGCCTCGTACAGCGAATAGGTGCGCTCGGCGCCGGCCGGCAGCTGGTTCACGCCGTTCAGGCTGAGGCGGTTGCGGCTGGCTTCGGCGCTGTAGTCGAACTGCGGATAGAACTGCGAGCGCGTGGCGCGCAGCGCGCCGAGGAACTGGTCGACGCGCGCCGCCGCCTGCACCAGGTCGCGGTTCTCCTGCAGCGCGTCCTCCACCAGCTTGTCCAGCACCGGGTCGCCGAACCCTTCCCACCATTTCGCGTTGGCGACCTCGACCGCGTCCTTCAGCTCGATGCGCCACGGCGGCGCCTCGGCCTGCGGCTTCTGCCAGTCGGGGCCGACCGTGCAGCCCGCCAGAAAGACGAATGTGAGGAGCGCTATGTCGTTCCCGCGAAAGCGGGAACCCATGGGCCCCCGCTTTCGCGGGGGCGACGGTGAATTACGCGTCATCGCGCTTTTCGTGAGGCGCATCGATTACCGGAACGCCTGCCGCGGCCTTCGTCTTCTCGCCGCCGAAGCGCTCGCTCATGGATTCCAGCAGCCAGAAGAACAGCGGCACGAAGAAGATCGCGATCAGGGTGGAGAACAGCATGCCGCCGATCACGCCGGTGCCGATGGCGCGCAGGCTGTTGGCGCCGGGGCCGGTCGCGATCGCGAGCGGCACGCAGCCCAGGATGAAGGCGAACGAGGTCATCACGATCGCGCGCAGGCGCATGCCGGCGGCCTCGATCGCCGCCTCGCGCGGCGCCATGCCGTGGCGCACGCGCTCGATGGCGAACTCGCAGATCAGGATCGCGTTCTTCGCCGCCAGCCCCACCAGCGTCACCAGTCCGACCTGGAAATACACGTCGTTCTCCAGCCCGAGCGCCCAGGTGAGCAGCAGCGCGCCGAGCACCGCGA
>DASUZH010000303.1:0-2591 GCA_036376975.1 Burkholderiales bacterium
TGTTGCTGCGCGGCTCGAACACCGCCAGGATGCGCTGCGTGCCGACCTGCCGCCGCAGGCCGTCGATGGTGGTGCGGATCGCCGTCGGGTGGTGGGCGAAGTCGTCGTAGACCGTGATGCCGTGCGCCCGGCCGCGGACCTCCATGCGCCGGCGCACCCCGGAGAAGGAGCCGAGCGATTCGATCGCCTCGGCGGGATCGACCCCCGCGTGACGCGCGGCCGCCACGGCGGCGAGGGCGTTGAGCCGGTTGTGCGCGCCGAGCTGCTGCCAGCGTACCCGTCCGAGCGCCCCTCCCTGCCAGGCGATCTCGAAGCCTCCGGTTGCATCGGGCTCGCCGGCCTGCCACCCGTCGGCGACCCCGAAGTGCTCGATCGGGGTCCAGGCTCCCTGTGTGAGTACCCGCTTCAGGGCTTCGTCCTGTCCGTTTGCAATGATCAGCCCGGACTGCGGCACAATCCGCACGAAATGGTGAAATTGCCGCTCGATCGATGCAAGATCATCGAAGATGTCGGCATGATCCATCTCGAGATTGTTCAAGATTGCGGTGCGGGAACGGTAATGGACGAACTTGGATCGCTTGTCGAAGAAGGCGGTGTCGTACTCGTCGGCCTCGATGACGAAGTACGGCGCCTGGCCGAACCGCGCCGATACCGGAAAATCCTGCGGGACGCCGCCGATCAGGAAACCCGGCGCACGGCCCGCCCGCTCGAGGATCCACGCCAGCATGGTGCTGACGGTGGTCTTGCCGTGGGTGCCCGCGACCGCCAGCACGTGGCGGCCGTTGAGGACGTTCTCCGCCAGCCACTGCGGGCCGGAAACGAAGCGCTCGCCGCGGTCGAGGATCGCCTCCATCAGGGGGTTGCCGCGGGTCACGACGTTGCCGATCACCCACAGGTCGGGGCGCAGCGCCACCTGCTCGGCGCCGAACCCCTCGGTGAGGCCGATGCCGAGCGCTTCCAGCTGCTCGCTCATCGGCGGGTAGACGTTGGCGTCGCAACCGGTGACGCGGTAGCCCGCGGCCTTTGCGATCGCCGCAAGACCACCCATGAACGTGCCGCAGATGCCGAGGATGTGCAGGTGCGAGGTCATGCCGGAGGGCGGCATTCTATTCGACGCGCTACGCTATGATTTGAAGCGAAAGTCAGGCGCCCGATGACCCGCAGGAGCAACCGGCAGATCACCAGCATGCGCGCGCGCATCGCCGCGGCGGCGGCGCGCATCATGGCCGAGGACGGAATCGACGATTTCGCGCTCGCCAAGCGCAAGGCGGCGCGCAGCCTGGGCGCGGCGGAGACCGAGGCGTTGCCGGCGAACGACGAGATCGAGGAAGAGCTGCGCGCCTACCGCGAGCTCTACCAGGCAGAGGAGCACCCGCAGCGCATCGCCGAGCTGCGCGCCCTGGCCCTCGAGGCGATGCGCGCGCTCGAGCGGTTTCACCCCTACCTGACCGGCCCGGTGCTGAAAGGGACCGCCGGACCCTACGCCGAGATCGACCTGCAGCTGTTCCCCGAGAGCTCCAAGGAGGTGGAGATGTACCTTCTGGAGCGCAATATCCCGTTCACCACCCAGGAGGCGCGCCGCTACTCGGGCGACCGGGTGCACGCGGTGAGCGTGTTCACCCTGGAATGGGAGGACGCGCTGCTCAAGCTGTCGGTGTTCGATCCGCGCGACGAGCGGGTGGCGCTGAAGACCTCGCAGGCCGGCCGCGTCATGGATCGCGCCGGAATCGCCGAAGTCGGCGCGCTGCTGCGCGATGACGCCGGCGCGGCGTGACGCCCTGGTCGTCGGCGCGGTGGCGCTCGCCGCGGCGGGCGTCGGCGGGCTGGCCGGCGCCCTCCTCCTCCAATCCCGCAGCGGCGCCGCCGCGCTGCTTTCGGCCGCCTATCCGGACTTGTCCGGCCGCCCCCGCAAGCTGCTGGAGTGGCAGGGTCGCGCCCTGCTGGTGAATTTCTGGGCGACCTGGTGCGAACCCTGCCGGGCAGAGATGCCGATGCTGTCCGAGATTCGCCAGGCCTACGCGAGTAAAGGCGCCGAATTCGTAGGTATCGGCATAGATTCTGCGGCTAAAATCGCCGAATTCTCGAAAACCTATCCAGTCGGATATCCACTGCTGGTGGCGGATCCTGGCGCGATCGAGCTGATGCGGGGCCTGGGTAACTCTGCGGGCGGGCTGCCGTTCACGGTGGTGCTGGATCGGCAGGGCGCGATAGGCTACCGGCGGCTGGGACCGCTTTCCCGGCCGGAGGTCGAGAAAGTCCTCAACGGCATGTTGCAGTAAAATGCGCGGTTCTTCGGCGAAAAAAGGCCAAAAACCACCAAAGCTGCCGGCTTGATCAAAGCGGGCGGGGGAGGGTTCGGATGGACCTGCGAAAACTCAAGAAGCTGATCGACCTGGTGCAGGAGTCCGGCATTGCCGAGCTCGAAATCACCGAGGGCGAGGAGAAGGTGAAGATCGTGAAGGGCGGCGGCATCAGCGTGGTGCCGGTCGCCGCCGCGGCCGCTCAGGCCGCCCTGTCCGCGCCGGCCGCGCCCGCCCCGGCGCCCGCCGCGCCCGCTGCAGCCGCTGCTCCCGCGGCGGAGCCGCCCGCCG
>DASUZH010000304.1:0-4878 GCA_036376975.1 Burkholderiales bacterium
CCAGGAAGAGCAACTCTATACCGAGGCGATCGCCATCGCGCGCCAGCTCGCCACCGGCACGGATTTCTCGATCCGGCCGCGCGAACACGACGTCGAGCTCAGCGATCGCGGCCGGCGCCGCGCCACCGAGCTCGCCGAGCCCTACGGCGGCGTCTGGGTCGGGCCGCGGCGGCGCGAGGAGCTGATCCGGCGCGCGTTGTCGGCGCTGTACCTGTTCCAGCGCGACAAGCAGTACCTGGTGCGCGACGGCAAGGTGCAGATCATCGACGAGAACACCGGCCGGCTGATGCCCGACCGCTCGTGGGAGCAGGGGCTGCACCAGCTGATCGAGATCAAGGAGGAGGTCGAGGTCACCGGCCAGCGCGAGACGCTGGCGCGCATCAGCTACCAGCGCTTTTTCCGCCGCTACCTGCACCTCGCCGGCATGACCGGCACCGGCGCCGAAGTGGCGGGCGAGCTGTGGTCGGTGTACCGCCTGCGCGTCGCGCGCATCCCGACCAACCGGCCGGTGCGGCGCACGTACGCGCCCGACCGGGTCTTCGCCACCGTGGAGGAGAAATGGCAGGCGGTGCTCGACGCGATCCGGCGGCGCCACGCCACCGGCCAGCCGGTGCTGGTGGGCACGCGCTCGGTGGCGGCCTCGGAGCACCTGGCGAAGCTGCTCGACGCCGCCGGGCTCGAGTACCAGCTGCTCAACGCGCGGCAGGACGAGAACGAGGCGCAGATCGTGGCGCGCGCCGGCGAGCCGGGCCGCATCACGGTGGCGACCAACATGGCCGGGCGCGGCACCGACATCAAGCTGCCGCCGGGCATCGTGGAGCTCGGCGGGCTGCACGTCATCTGCACCGAGCGCCACGACTCGGGCCGCATCGACCGGCAGCTGTACGGCCGCTGCGGGCGCCAGGGCGACCCGGGCTCGTGCGAGACCTTCGTCTCGGTGGCCGACGAGCTGGTCACCACGCACCTGAAGCCCGCCGGCCGGCTCGCGCCGCCGCAGTGGGCCGGCCGCGCCCTGATCAAGCTGGCGCAATGGCGCGCCGAGCGCGCGCATTCGCAGGTGCGCAAGGATCTGCTGGCCTCCGACGAGCAGCTCGGCGACCAGCTCGCCTTTTCAGGGCGGGGAGAATAAATGGGGACAGACCCCATTTATATCTGAATGACCTGAAATGTCGTCCCCGCGAAAGCGGGGACCCATGGATTCCCGCTTGCGCGGGAATGACGCACGAAGGACTAGATGAGAAAAATGGGGTCTGTCCCCATTTGTTGTTCTAGAACCTGACGCGGCACTTCACCCCGGCGGGAATCTTGTTGCCGGGGTTGGGCAGGCGCAGGCGCACGCCGAAGGTGCCGCTCGCCGCGTCGAGCATCTTGTCGACCACCTCGACGCGCGCGCTGTACGCGCCGCCCACCGGCGCCTCGGGCATCACGCGGCCGACCTGGCCGAGCTTGACCTTGCCGTGCTCGCGCACCGGCAGGATCAGCTCCACGCTGAGCGGGTCGACTTCCATCAGGCGGGCGATCGGGTCCTTCTGGTTGGAGCTGGTGAGCTCGCCCGGGCGCAGCACCACGTCGACCACCAGCCCGGTCACCGGCGAGCGGATGCCGCGCTGCGCCAGCACCTCCTCGGCGCGCTTCACCTCGAGCTCGGCGAGGCGGCGGTTCTCCTGCGCCGCGCGCAGCTGCTCGCTCGCCAGGCGGAACTCGGCCTCGGCCTCGTCGCGCGCGTTGGCGGAGACGAAGTTCTTCTTGTGCAGCTCGTCGGCGCGCTCCCATTTCTTGCGCGACAGCTCGACGCGCGCCTCGGCCGCCTTCAGCTCGCCTTCCATCGAGGCGCGCGAGCGCGCCAGCTCGAGCGCCGCGCGCTCGGGGCCCGAGGCGAGGGTGGCGATCAGCTGCCCCTTCTTCACCGCGTCGCCGCGCTGCACCTGCACGGTCTCGATCACGCCCTCGGCCTGCGCGCGGATCTCGAGGCGCTGGCGCGCCTCGATCAGGCAGTCGTACTCCTGCGTTTGCGGTTGCGTCTGCGCGAGCGCGGACGCGCCGGCGCACACCGCGATCGCGCCGATGCAGCGGAGAATTGTCTTGCGGGTAATCAGTGGTCTTCGATGCGCGGAACGGAACCCTCGGCAGGATCGCCGGTGTCGGGGTCGATCCACTCCGAGATGCCGAGTTCGGATTCGGCCTCCTGCAGGGTCTCGCCGGGCTCCAGCCCGGCCTCGCTTGCCTGCATGTCGGCCGCGGCCTCCTCGCGCGTCGGGAACGGGCCGTACTGTTCCGCGCCGTCCTTCCAGTAGAAACCGTCGGGACGCTCGATGACGTGCCCCGAGGGGACTTCCTCCCGCGAAACCGGGGCCGTCTTTTTTCGCTTCATGAATCCATGTTACGCCAGAATGCGCCCGGTGAGTCAAGAGAGAAGGCCGCTCGACGCGACCGCGTACGGCGCGATGGTGCTGCTGTGCGCGCTGTGGGGCTTCCAGCAGGCGGCGATCAAGCTGATCGCGGGCGACGTGTCGCTGCTCATGCAGGCGGCGATCCGCTCGGGCTGCGCCACGCTGCTGGTGGTTGCCTGGGGACTCTATCGCGGCATACCGTTGTTCTCGCGCGACGGCACGCTGTGGGCGGGAATCGGCGCGGGGCTGCTGTTCGGCGCGGAGTTCGCGCTGATCTACGGCGGCCTGGGCCATACGAACGTATCGCGCATGACGGTGTTCATCTACCTGGCGCCGCCGCTCACCGCCCTCGGGCTGCATTTCTTCGTGCGCGGCGAGCGCCTCGCGCCGCTGCAGTGGGGCGGGGTGTTCCTCGCCTTCGCCGGCCTGGCGCTCGCCTTCTCCGAGGGCTTCGCGACCGAGAAGACGACCTGGTTCGGCGATCTGTGCGGCGTCGGAGCGGCGCTGCTGTGGGCGGCGACGACGGTTTTGATCCGCACCACGAAGCTGGCGGGCGCCGAGCCGGCAAAGACGCTGCTCTACCAGCTCGCGGTCTCCGCGGTCTTCATCCTGGCCAGCTCCCTGCTGCTCGGCGAGAAGGGCGTCACGGCACTTACCCCCGGCGTGCTCGCCAGCCTGGCCTACCAGACCGTGATCGTCGCCTTCGCCAGCTACCTGGCGTGGTTCTGGCTGCTGTCGCGCTACCTGGCGGCGCGGCTGAGCGTGCTGTCGTTCCTCACGCCGATGTTCGGCGTGCTCTCCGGGGTGCTGTTCCTCGGCGAGTCACTGTCGGGCCGCTTCGTCCTGGCGGCGCTTCTCATCGGCGCCGGCATCGTGCTGGTCAACCGCCGGAGCTAGCTCGCTCGACAGCAGCTGCTCGAGGTCGACGCGGCCCTGCTGGTTGAGCGCCAGCAGCTGCGTCTCCTCCTGCCGCACCGCCATCTGCCGCAGCACCATCTCCTCGTCGTGGCGGCGGAAGCGCTGCACGATGCGGCGCGCCGCGTCCGGGTTGAAGTCGAGCAGGCGCAGCGCCTCCTCGGCGGCCTCCAGCGCCGAGCCGAAGGTCTCGCGCACCGCCGGCACGCCCATCTCGAGGTACTCGAAGGCGTCGCTGCGGCTGTGCGCGCGCGCGATCAGCCGCAGGTTGGGGAAGTTCTGCCGCGCCCGGCGCACCGCGCGCATCGCCGCCTCCGGCTCGTCGATGGCGACCACCAGCAGGCGCGCGCGGGCGGCGCCGGCCTTTTCCAGCACGTCGATCCGCGTCGCGTCGCCGTAGTACGCCTTGGAGCCGAAGCGGCGCACCAGCTCGATCTGGTTGGGGTCGTGGTCGATCAGGGTGGCGCGGATGCGCATGCCGTTCAGCACGCGGGCGACGATCTGCCCGAAGCGGCCGAAGCCGGCGACGATCACCGGGTTCGCCTCGTCCACCACGTCGGTCTCGCGCACCACGGTGCCGGCGAAGCGCGGCGCGAGCACGCGCTCGTAGAGGATGGCCAGCAGGGGAGTGCTCAGCATGCTCACCGCCACCGCGGCGTTGAGGATCTTGTGCGTCTCGCCCGGCAGGATCGAGGACGCGGCGGCGAACAGCACGAAGGCGAACTCGCCTACCTGCGAGAGCGCGATGGCGAACAGCGTCGCATCCGCCCTGCCGCAATAGCCGAACGCCATTGCCGTCGGATAGAGAAGGATTGCCTTCAAAGCAACAACGGAGAAAGCGATCCCCAGGATGACGTGCGGAACGCGGGCGAACAGCCCGAGGTCGATCGCCATTCCCACCGCTATGAAGAAGAGGCCCAGCAGCAGCCCCTTGAACGGCTCGATGTCGAGCTCGAGCTCGTGGCGGTACTCCGAGTCCGCCAGCAGCACCCCGGCGAGGAAGGCGCCGAGCGCCATCGACAGGCCGACCGACTCCATCAGCGCGGCGATGCCGAGCACCAGCAGCAGCGCGAAGCCGACGAAGATCTCGCGCAGCCGCGTGCCGGCGATGAAGCGCAGCAGCGGCCGCAGCGCGAAGCGGCCGCCGAGGATGATCACCGCGATCATGCCGATCGCGATCGCCACCCCGCTCAGGTCGAGCGAGGCCTTGCCGGTGCCGAGCAGGCCGACCACCAGCAGCAGCGGGATGACGGCGAGGTCCTGGAACAGCAGCACGGCGAAGCTGGCTTGGCCGCCGGGCGTGTTGAGCAGGTTCTTCTCCTGTAGCGTGGCGAGGCCGATCGCGGTGGAGGACATGGCGAAGCCCATGCCGCAGACCAGCGACACGGTCAGGCTCTGCCCGAGCGCGAGGCCGATCGCGGTCGCCGCGCCGGCGGTGGCCAGCACCTGCAGCGCGCCCATGCCGAAGATCGAGCGGCGCAGCGCCCACAGCCGCGGCGGCTCGAGCTCGAGGCCGATCAGGAACAGCAGCATCACCACGCCGAACTCGGCGAACTGCAGCAGCGTCTCCGGC
>DASUZH010000305.1:0-2821 GCA_036376975.1 Burkholderiales bacterium
GATCCCGGCGCCCGCCGCCGGCACCGTGAAGGAGCTGAAGCTCAAGGTTGGCGACAAGGTCTCCAAGGGCGCGCCGATCCTGGTGCTCGCTTCGCACGAGGGCGCGCCCGCGGCTGCGCCGAAGGCCGAGGCGCCGCGGACGGTCAAGCCTGCCGCCGCGCCGGCGCCGGCCGCGCCCGCGGCTGCGCAGCGGCCGGTTGCGCGCGAGACGCCGGAAGAGGGCGGCGCGAAGCCGCACGCCAGCCCGTCGGTGCGCAAGTTCGCGCGCGAGCTCGGCGTCGACCTTGGCCAGGTCAAGGGCGGCGGACCCAAGGGCCGTATCCTGCACGAGGACGTGCAGGCGTTCGTGAAGGGCATCGTTTCAGGCAAGGCGGCGCCGGCGGCGCGCGGCGGCGGCGGCGTGCCGTTCAACCTGCCGCCGTGGCCCGACGTCGACTTCGCCAAGTTCGGCGCGGTCGAGACCAAGGCGCTATCGCGCATCCAGAAGCTGTCGGGCCCCTACCTGCACCGCAACTGGATCTCGATCCCGCACGTCACCCAGTTCGACGAGGCCGACATCACCGACCTCGAGGCGTTCCGCAAGTCGCAGACCGTCGAGACCGAGAAGAAGGGCTTCAAGCTGACGATGCTCGCCTTCATGATCAAGGCGTGCGTGACGGCGCTAAAGCAGTTCCCCCAGTTCAATTCCTCGCTCGACAAGTCGGGCGAGAACATCATCATCAAGAAGTACTTCCACATCGGCGTGGCGGTCGACACCCCCGGCGGCCTGGTGGTGCCGGTGGTGCGCGACGCCGACCGCAAGGGCGTGTTCGACGTGGCGAAGGAGCTGGGCGACATCTCGAAGAACGCGCGCGACGGCAAGCTGAAGGCCACCGACATGCAGGGCGGCACGTTCTCCATCTCCAGCCTCGGCGGCATCGGCGGCACCGCCTTCACGCCGATCATCAACGCGCCGGAAGTGGCGATCCTCGGTGTTTCACGCTCTGCTCTTAGACCCGTTTACTCGGGAAAAAGCGAGAAGGGTGAAGATATCTTTAAGGCGAGATTGATCCTGCCGCTCTCCCTCTCCTACGACCACCGGGTGATCGACGGCGCCACCGCCGCGCGCTTCAGCGCCTATCTGGTGTCGGTACTGTCCGACATCCGGAAGTCCATCCTCTAGATGGCGCGCATCTGACATGTCTTTAGAGGTGAAGGTCCCCGACATCGGGGACTTCAAGGAAGTCGAGGTCATCGAAGTCCTGGTCAAGCCGGGCGACTCGGTTGCGAAGGAGCAGTCGCTCATAACCCTGGAGTCCGACAAGGCGACGATGGAGATCCCGTCGCCGGGCGCGGGCACGGTGCAGTCGATCAAGCTCAAGGTCGGCGACAAGGTATCGAAGGGCTCGGCGATCCTGGTCTTGGAATCCTCCGAAAAAGCCCCGGCCGAACCGCCGAGGGCGGCGCCAACCACCCCGACGCCTGCTGCCGGCGCGGACATCGAGTGCGACGTGGTGGTGCTCGGCTCGGGTCCCGGCGGCTACTCGGCCGCCTTCCGCGCCGCCGACCTCGGCATGAAGGTCGTGCTGGTCGAGCGCTATCCCGTGCTCGGCGGCGTGTGCCTGAACGTGGGCTGCATTCCTTCCAAGGCGCTGCTGCACACCGCGGCGGTGATGGACGCGGCGCGCAGCCTCGCCGATCACGGCGTCGCCTTCGGCGAGCCGAAGGTGGATCTGGCGAAGCTGCGTGCCTTCAAGGACAAGGTGGTCGGCAAGCTGACCGGCGGCCTCGGCTCGATGGCGAAGATGCGCAAGGTCACGGTGATTACCGGGGTCGGGTCCTTCGCCGACCCGCATCACCTCTCCGTGAATGGAAAGAAAATCAGGTTCAACGCGGCCATCATCGCGGCAGGCTCCCAGGCGGCCAAGCTGCCGTTCCTGCCGGACGATCCCCGCATCTTCGACTCCACCGGCGCGCTGGAGCTGAAGAGCGTGCCGAAGCGCATGCTGGTGATCGGCGGCGGCATCATCGGCCTCGAGATGGGCACGGTGTACTCGACGCTTGGTACTCGCTTGGACGTTGTGGAAATGATGGACGGGCTGATGCTCGGCGCCGACCGCGACCTGGTCGCGGTGTGGCAGAAGTTCAACGCCAGGCGCTTCGACAACATCTTCCTCGGCACGAAGACGAGCAAGGTGGAGGCTGCGAAGGACGGCTTGAAGGTGTCGTTCGAAGGCAAGCCGGCGCAGACCTATGACGCGATCCTGGTTTCGGTCGGCCGCGCGCCGAACGGCAAGAAGATCGCGGCGGAGAAGGCCGGCGTCGCGGTCACCGACCGCGGCTTCATCGAGACCGATTCGCAGATGCGGACCAACGTGGCGCATATCTTCGCCATCGGCGACATCACGAAGAACCCGATGCTCGCGCACAAGGCGGTGCACGAGGGGCACGTCGCCGCCGAGGCGGCCGCGGGCCACAAGTCGCATTTCGACGCGCGGGTGATTCCGTCGGTGGCCTACACCGATCCCGAGATCGCCTGGGTCGGGCTGACCGAGGACGAAGCGAAGAAAGGCGGCGCCGCGATCGGCGTCGCCAAGTTCCCGTGGGCGGCCTCCGGCCGCGCCATCGCCAACGCCCGCGACGAAGGCTTCACCAAGCTGATCTTCGATGCCGATACCCATCGCGTGGTCGGCGGCGGCATCGTCGGCACCGGCGCGGGCGACCTGATCAGCGAGCTCGCGCTCGCGGTCGAGATGGGCGCCGACGCCACCGACATCGGCAAGACCATCCACCCGCACCCGACGCTGAGCGAGTCGGTTGGCATGAGCGCCGAGCTGTTCGA
>DASUZH010000306.1:0-7133 GCA_036376975.1 Burkholderiales bacterium
GGCAGGCGCCACGCCCGTTTACGGCGAACCAGTCGACTGGAACGGAGTTCAGCTCCTCTACGTCTGCTCGCCGGCGAATCCCAGCGGCAAGGTCATCGGGCTGGAGGACTGGAAGCGCATCTTCGAGCTGTCCGACCGCCACGGTTTCGTCATCGCCTCGGACGAATGCTATTCCGAGATCTATTTCGACAAGCCGCCGATCGGCGCCCTGCAAGCAGCTTTTCAGCTAAACAGGAAAACATATGAGCGGCTGGTGGTGTTCTCCAGCCTCTCCAAGCGCTCCAACTGCCCCGGCATGCGCTCGGGCTTCGCCGCGGGGGACGCCGCGCTGCTGAAGAAATTCCTCCTGTACCGCACTTACCACGGCTCCGCCATGAGCCTCTCCGTCCAGCATGCGTCGATCGCGGCCTGGAACGACGAGGAGCACGTGCGGGAGAACCGGCGCCTGTACGCCCAGAAGTTCGACGCGGTGCTGCCTTTGCTGAAAAAGCCTTTCCAGGTACCCAAGCCCGACGGCGGCTTCTACCTCTGGCTGCCCACGCCGATCGACGACGCCGAGTTCGTCCGGCGGCTGCAGCATGAATACAATGTGCTGGCCCTTCCCGGAAGCTACCTTGCACGCGAGGTGCAGGGGGTGAACCCGGGGAGAAACCATGTCCGCATGGCGCTGGTCGCCCCGCTCGCCGAGTGCGTCGAGGGGATCGAGCGCACCATGCAATTCGCCAGGAAGCTATGAGCGCACAGAAGACCATCGAACAGGCCTGGGAAGGCCGCGCCGCCATCAACCCCGGCAACGCGCCGCGCGCGCTGCGCGACGCGGTCGAGGAAGTCATCGCCGGCCTCGACGCCGGCCGCCTGCGCTGCGCCGAGAAGGTCGGCGGCCAATGGGTCACCAACCAGTGGGTCAAGAAGGCGGTGCTGCTGTCATTCCGCCTGGAAGACAACCGCGTGATCGACAAGCGGTACTACGACAAGGTGCCTTCCAAGTTCGACTCTTTCGATTTCTCCAAGGGTGGTTTCCGCGTCGTGCCGGGCGCCGTCACCCGGCGCGGGGCCTACATCGCGAAGAACGTGGTGCAGATGCCCTCCTTCGTCAACATCGGCGCGTACGTCGACGAGGGCACCATGGTCGACACCTGGGCGACGGTAGGCTCCTGCGCGCAGATCGGCAAGAACGTGCACCTGTCGGGCGGCGTCGGCATCGGCGGGGTGCTCGAGCCGGTGCAGGCCGGCCCGGTGGTGATCGAGGACAACTGCTTCATCGGCGCCCGCTCCGAGGTGGTCGAGGGCGTGGTGGTGGAGGAGAACAGCGTCCTCTCCATGGGCGTGTTCATCGGCCAGAGCACCAAGATCCTCGACCGGGCAACCGGGGAGGTGCTGTACGGCCGGGTGCCGGCCGGATCGGTTGTAGTTTCTGGAAATCTGCCCTCGCCGGACGGCAAATACAGCCTTTACTGTGCAGTAATTGTCAAAAAGGTTGACGCGAAGACCCGCGCGAAAACCAGCCTGAACGAATTGCTGCGGGGGGATTAAACTAGCGGCAACGGGTTCACGGGGGGTGTGGCATGTCCGCGATGAAACGGCTGTTCCAGATCATGGCCGACAAGAAGGCGTCGGACATCTTCCTGTCCGTCGGCGCGCCGATCAACATCAAGATCAACGGCGTGGCGGTGCCGGTGAACCAGGCGATCATGACCGCGCAGACGGTCCAGCAGCTCCTCTACGAGGTGCTCACCGAGCGCCAGGTCAAGGAATACGAGGAGGAGATGGAGCTGAACACCGCCTTCACCATGGAGGGGGTGGGCGCCTTCCGTATCAGCGCCTTCCGCCAGAAGGGCTCGCCCGCGGTGGTGGTGCGCTTCATTCCGGGCGCCATCCCGCAGCTCGACACCCTCGGCCTGCCCGAGGTGCTGAAGGAAGTGATCATGCAGAAGCGCGGCCTGATCCTGGTGGTCGGCGCCACCGGCTCGGGCAAGTCGACCTCGCTGTCGGCGATGCTCGACTTCAGGAACGAGCGCAAGTCGGGCCACATCCTGACGCTGGAGGACCCGGTCGAGTTCATCTTCTCCAACAAGAAATCGATCGTCAACCAGCGCGAGATCGGCACCGACACCAAGGCCTACGAGACCGCGCTGAAGAACGCCCTGCGCCAGGCGCCGGACTGCATCCTGATCGGCGAGATCCGCGACAAGCAGACCATGGCGGCGGCGCTGGCCTACTCGCAGTCCGGCCACCTGGTGCTCGCCACGCTGCACGCGAACAACAGCTACCACGCGATGAACCGCATCATCAACTTCTACCCGCTGGAGAACCGGCCGAGCCTGCTGCTCGACCTGTCGGCGGCGCTGCAGGCGGTGATCTCGCAGCGGCTGGTGCGCACCAAGACCGGCCAGCGCTCGGTGGCGGTCGAGGTGCTGCTCAATACGCGCCACGTCGCGGAGCTGATCGAGAAGGGCGAGATCAACGAGATCAAGGAGGCGCTGGAGAAGAGCATGGCGCCCGGCTCGCAGACCTTCGAGCAGGCGCTGTTCAAGCTGTTCATGGACGGCAAGATCACGCAGGAAGAAGCCATGTCCAACGCCGACTCGGCCACCAACATGCTGTGGCTGATCAACCAGGCGACCGCCGGCGAGCTGTCGCTGTCGGGCGGCGGCGCCAAGGCGCCGCCCGCGCCCGCCGCCGACAAGAAGGCGGACGCCGCCGCCGGCGAGGAGAAGAAGGAAGGCGTGCTGTCGGCCGGCTCCGGCGCCTCGTTCAACAACTTCAAGATCGACATGAATGCCTGATCTGAATGCGCTCGAGCTCGCCAGCGAGCTGATCGGGCGCAGGTCGGTCACCCCGGAAGACGGGGGCTGCCAGGAAGTCATCGCCAAGCGGCTCGCCGCCGCCGGCTTCAAGTGCGAGCCGATGAAGTTCGGCGAGGTCAGCAACCTGTGGGCGCGCCGCGGCCACGCCGCCCCGCTGGTCTGCTTCGCCGGCCATACCGACGTCGTCCCCACCGGCCCGCTGTCGGAATGGCACAGCGACCCGTTCGCGCCGACGATCCGCGACGGCAAGCTGTTCGGCCGCGGCGCCGCCGACATGAAGTCCTCCATCGCCTCGTTCGTGGTCGCCGCGGAAGCGTTCGTCGCCGAGCGGCCGCGCCACTCGGGCTCGATCGCCCTGCTCCTCACCTCCGACGAGGAAGGCCCCGCCGTCGACGGCACCGTGCGCGTAGTCGAGGCGCTGAAGAAGCGCCGCGAGCTGATCGACTACTGCATCGTCGGCGAGCCGACCTCGGTCGACGCTCTCGGCGACATGCTGAAGAACGGCCGGCGCGGATCCCTTTCCGGAAAACTGATCGTAAGGGGCGTCCAGGGCCACGTCGCCTACCCGCACCTGGTGAAGAACCCGATCCACCTGCTCGCCCCGGCGCTCGCCGAGCTGGCGAAGACGCAGTGGGACAAGGGCAACGAGAGCTTCCCGCCCACCAGCTTCCAGGTCTCCAACATCCACGCCGGCACCGGCGCGGCCAACGTGGTGCCCGGCTCGGTCGAGGTCGACTTCAACTTCCGCTTCTCGACGGAAAATTCTGATTCTTCCTTAAGACAGAAAACAGAATCCATCCTCGCGAAGCACGGCCTCGACTATTCCGTGTCCTGGGTGCTCGGCGCCAAGCCCTTCCTCAGCAAGCGCGGCAAGCTCGCCGACACCGTGCTGCAGATCGGCAAGCGCCATACCGGCCGCTCGGCCGAGCTGTCCACCACCGGCGGCACCTCCGACGCGCGCTTCATCATCGAGATCTGCCCCGAGGTGCTCGAGCTCGGCCCGGTCAATGCCAGCATCCACAAGCTGAACGAGCACATCGAGCTCGCCGCGCTCGAGCAGCTGCCGAAGATCTACCTGGACACGCTTCGCGCCCTGCTGCCTTGACGCTCGCGGAGCTGATCGCCCGGACCGAGAAGCGCTTCAAGGCCGCCCGCCTGCACTACGGTCACGGCACGGACAACGCGCACGACGAGGCCGCGTTCCTCGTTCTCAGGGGCCTGGGTTTCGGTTTCAACCAGGATCTAGGTCGTTCCATTTCCCCCTTGCAAGCCCGCAAGGTCGATTCCCTGGTCGAGAAGCGGATTGATCAAAGGATCCCGGCTGCGTATCTGCTGAAGGAGGCATGGCTCGGCGGCGAGCGCTTCTATGTCGACCGGCGCGTCATCATCCCGCGCTCGCACATCGCCTTCATGCTGAAGAACCTGCCCGCGCCGAAGACGGCCCTCGACCTGTGCACGGGATCGGGATGCCTCGCGGTGCTCGCCGCGCGGGCCTTTCCGCGCGCGCGCGTCACGGCGTCCGACCTGTCGGCCGACGCGCTCGCGGTGGCGCGCAGGAACGTCGGGCGGCGCATCCGGCTGGTGCAATCCGACCTGTTCGACAAGGTGAAGGGATCGTTCGATCTCATCGTCACCAACCCGCCGTATGTGACGACGCGGTCGATGCGGCGCCTGCCCGCGGAGTATCGCTACGAGCCCGGCCTCGCTCTCGCCGCCGGCAGCGACGGCCTCGACATCGTGCGGCGCATCCTCGCCGAGGCGCCGGCGCGGCTCAATCCGGGGGGCAGGCTGATCTGCGAGGTCGGCGACGGCAGGAAGGCCGTCGAGCGCGCCTTCCCGCGCCTGCCGCTCACGTGGCCGCGCGACGAAGTGTTCGTTCTCGAGGCTCCCAAAAAGGTGGGCGCCCCTCAAACGCGCGCCAGGCGGGCGCGAGCCTCCTAAGCAGTGCAGCTTCGCGCGACGCCAGCTTGCGCCGCACCGGTCCGCCGTCCGCCTCCAGCTCCGAAAACAGCTCGCTGCCGACGCGGATATCGTTCAGCCCGCCGAGGATGTCCTGCAGGCGCTTGAGGTTGCCGATATAGCCCGCAACCCGGCGCGGTGGAAAGCCGTGAGCCAGAAAATCGCAGGTGTAACGCAGCCGCTTCAGCCGCACCCGCACCGCGTGGCGTTGCGCGGCGTCGCGCCAGTCGATCCCGCGCGCCTCTTTGAGCGCCTTGCTGTGCGCGCGGTCGATCGCAGAAGCGGCAAACTCCTTCAAGGACGCGGTCGACTGTCCTGCCCGCAGCGCCCGCGCCTGCACAACCGCTTTTGCCCAGGCCCTCGACCCGAGCGCCTGGCGCGCACGCCGCCGGGCGTTCGCGCGCTCCACGCGCGCCTTCGCTAGCAGCAGCGCTGGGGCGCCTGCGGATTCCAGCCACGCCGCAAACACGTCCCAGTCGCGCGCGACGCCCAGGCGCGGCGTCACGCCGCGCAGCGCGCGCACCAGCCGCTTGCGCGGCTTCCTGGGCAGCACGCGACGGAAGGCCTGCAGCGCAGAGCGCAGCCTTCGCACGGCTACGCGCAGTTGATGGAGGAACTCGGGATCGTCGCCTCCCGCGAAAGGTGCATTGGCCTCGATCTGGGCGAGCGCGGAGGCAAGGATGGCGCGGAACGCCGCCGGCGGCGTTGCGCCGCGTCGCGCCGGTGCACGCCACTTGCGCGGGCCGGCCTGGGGAATTTGGGGTGAGCGATGGGAATTGAACCCACGACCCTCGGCTTCACAAACCGATGCTCTAACCAACTGAGCTACGCTCACCGTCGACCTGCGAATCGGTGCGGGCCGCGATTTTACACCCCGGCCCCCGATACTTTTTCTTTCTTTGACAATCGCTGGCCTGCCCGGCGGGACTCGAACCCACAACCCCCAGCTTAGAAGGCTGGTGCTCTATCCGGTTGAGCTACGGGCAGCCGTCGGGCCGGAAACCTGGTCGGGGTGGGGAGATTTGAACTCCCGACATCTTGCTCCCAAAGCAAGCGCGCTACCAGGCTGCGCTACACCCCGAAAAACCGAGTCGAATCATACTCCCCGCACTTTGCAGGGGCAATTTTCCGTTCCCCGCAAGGGGGTGTTTTCTGCTATAAAGCCTGCTTCGTTTTTTTAGCCGCAAAGCCTGCAAAGCGAATGGCCGTCGAACTGACCAGAAAGAGCTTCACGCCCTACGCCGCCAAGAAGGGCGAGGAGTACATGAACGCGGCGCAGCGCAAGCATTTCCGCAAGATCCTGGAAACGCTGAAGGCCGAGCTGTCGCAGGAGATCGACCGCACGGTGCACACCATGCAGGACGAGGCGACGGTGTTCGCCGACCCGAACGACCGCGCCAGCCAGGAATCCGACATGGCGCTCGAGCTGCGCAACCGCGACCGCGAGCGCAAGCTGATCAAGAAGATCGACGAGACCATCGCGCGCATCGACGCCGACGAGTACGGCTACTGCGAGAGCTGCGGCGTCGAGATCGGCCTCAAGCGCCTGGAAGCGAGACCCACCGCCACCCTGTGCATCGATTGCAAGACGCTCGATGAGCTCAGGGAGCGGCAGGTAGCCAAGTAGTTCTGGACCCCCGCTTTCGCGGGGGCGACACCTCAGCTGTCATTCCCGCGCAAGCGGGAATCCTTCCTTACGCCTTAGCTTCTTCCTTCACGGCTTTCATCGACAGCCGCACGCGGCCTTTGTCGTCGGCCTCGAGCACCTTCACCTTCACGATCTGCCCTTCCTTCAGGTGATCGGAGACCGCGTTCACTCTCTCGTGGCTGATCTGCGAGATGTGCAGCAGGCCGTCGCGGCCGGGTAGCAGCTGCACGATGGCGCCGAAGTCGAGCAGGCGCAGCACCGGGCCCTCGTAGATCTTGCCGACCTCGACGTCGGCGGTGATGTCGAGGATGCGCTTTCTCGCCGCCTCGCCGCCCTCGGCCTGCACGCAGGCGATCGAGATGGTGCCGTCGTCCTCGATCTCGATGGTGGTGCCGGTCTCCTCCTGGATGCCGCGGATCACCACGCCGCCCTTGCCGATGACGTCGCGGATCTTGTCCGGGTTGATCTTGATCTTGATGATGCGCGGCGCGAAGGTCGACAGCTCGGTGCGCGAGCCCTCGATGCCGCCCTTCATGATCTGCAGGATGCCGAGGCGCGCCTCGCGCGCCTGGTCGAGCGCGATCTTCATGATGCCCTTGCCGATCGACTCGATCTTCAGGTCCATCTGCAGCGCGGTGACGCCGGCCTCGGTGCCGGCCACCTTGAAGTCCATGTCGCCGAGGTGGTCCTCGTCGCCGAGGATGTCGGACAGCACGGCG
>DASUZH010000307.1:0-2875 GCA_036376975.1 Burkholderiales bacterium
GTCTTGGCGAGCGCGGCGATGGCGCGCACGATCGCCTCGTCGGCCGGCTGCGAGTCGATCGCTCGCAGGAACGATCTGTCGATTTTCAGCTTGTCCACCGGCAGCAGCCGCAGGTAAGCCAGGCTCGAGTAGCCGGTGCCGAAGTCGTCCACCGCGAAGCGCACGCCCAGCCCGCCGATGCGCCGCAGCGTCTCGAAGTTGCCGGCCAGGTGCGACATCAGCACGCGCTCGGTGACCTCCAGCTCGATGCGCGAGCCCTCCACCCGGTTCTCCCGCAGCGCGCTGCGCAGCCTCTCGAAATAGGCGTCGCCCTGCGCCAGCTCGGCCGCCGAGACGTTGATCGCGAACCACGGCTCGCCGGGCAGGTCGCGCCAGGCGCCGATCTGCGACAGCGCGCGCTCCAGCGTCCACTCGCCCACCGCGCGGATCAGCCCCGACTCCTCGGCCAGCGGCACGAACTCCTCGGGCATCAGCAGGCCGCGCTCCGGGTGGCGCCAGCGCACCAGCGCCTCGGCGCCGACCACCTGGGCGCCGCCGCCCGCCGCGTGGTGGTGACCCTTCAATACCGGATGCCAGTTGAGGATCAGCTCGCTGCGCGCCAGCGCGCCGCGCAGGTCGTTCTCCAGCCGCAGCCGCGCCGCCGAGCGCTCCTGCAGCGCGGGCGAGAAGAAGCGCGAGGTGCCGCGCCCGCTTTCCTTGGCGTAGTACATCGCGGCGTCGGCGTTGCGCAGCAGCTCGGCGAAATCGCGCCCGTCGCCGGGGTAGATCGCCACGCCGATCGAGGCGCCGACGCTGAGCGTGCGGCCGTCGACGGTGAACGGCCGGCTGAGGATCGAGTGCACGCGCTGCGCCAGCGCGGCGGCGTCCTCGGTCGACTTGAGGCCGTTCCACAGCAGCACGAACTCGTCGCCGCCCAGGCGCGCCAGCGTGTCCTCGCGCCGCAGCGTGCCGCCGAGGCGCTCGGCGACGGCGCGCAGCAGCGCGTCGCCGGCCGGGTGGCCGAGCGAGTCGTTGACCAGCTTGAAGCGGTCGAGGTCGATGCACAGCAGCGCGAGCTGCGAGCGGCCGCGCGCGGCGGCGAGGATCGCCTGGCCGACGCGATCGCCCATCAGCATGCGGTTGGGCAGCCCGGTGAGCACGTCGCGCGTGGCGAGGAACTCGATGCGCGCCTCGGCCTGCTTCCGCGCGGTGATGTCGGCGGCGGTGCCGCGGAAGCCGACGAAGGCGCCGGCGGCGTCGCGCACCGGCACCGCGCTCACCGACAGCCAGATCGCCGCGCCCGACTTGGTCATCGAGCGGTATTCGAGGTCGCGGAACGGCTTGCCGCCGGCGGCGTGCGTCGCCAGCCAGGCGTCGACCACGCGCTCCTCGCCGAGCGGCATGAAGTCGCGCGCCTGCCGGCCGAGGATCTCCGCGCGCCGGAAGCCGAGCACGGTCTCGACGCGGTCGGACAGGTAGGTGAAGCGCGACTGGCGGTCGCATTCCCAGACGAACTCGCCCGACGCCTCGGCCACGTCCCTGAAGCGCTGCTCGCGCTCGGCCATCGCCTCGCGCGAGCGCGCCTGGTCGGTGACGTCGCGGAAGACCGATTGCACGATCAGCCGGTCGCCCTCGAGGAACGACACGCCGGCGCCGTCCACCACCAGCTCGCGCCCGTCGAGCGCGGTGACGTGGCGCTGCTCGAAGCCGAGCCAGCCCGGGCCGGCCTTCAGGTGGCGCAGCCGCTCGCGGATGCGCTCGCGCTCGTCGGGGTGGGCGAATTCCTCCAGCGCCAGGCCGATCAGGGCCTTCGGCGAGCTGGCGCCGAACATGCGCGCCGCTGCCGGGTTGGCGTACTCGATGATGCCGTCGTGGTGCACCAGCACGCCGTCGGGCGCCAGCTCGACCAGCAGCCGGTAGCGCTGCTCGGTCTCGCGCAGCGCTTCCTCGGCGCGCTTGCGGGCGTCGATGTCGGTCACCGTGCCCGACATGCGCAGCGCGCGCCCGCTGTCGTCGCGCTTGGTCACCTGGCCCACCGTGTGCAGCCAGCGCCAGCCGCCGCTCTCGGTGCGCACGCGGTAGTCGGCGACGTAGCTCGTGCTGGCGCCCTTCAGGGCCGCGGTCATCGAGGCGGCCATCGCCGGCCGGTCCTCGCGGTGCACCAGCTCGATCAGATCGCTGTCCTTGTTGACGCTCGCCGCCGGCTCGCGCCCCAGGAATGTCGCCCAGCCGCTGCCCAGGTAGACCTGGTGCGTGACCAGGTCGAAGTCCCATTCCGCCAGGTTGCCGCCGCCGAGCGCGAGCTCGAGCCGCTCCTTCGCCGCCGCCAGCGCGTTCTCCGCGCGCCGCTGCTCGGTGACGTCGCGGCCCACGCCCCGATAGCCGAGGAAGGCGCCGTCCGCGCCGAGCCGCGACTGGCCCGAGATGATGTGGATCTGGCGCGCGCCGCGCTTGTCGGCGCGCGCGATCTCGAGGTCGAAGAACGGCTGCTGCGCCTCCAGCCGCTCGCGCAGCGCCTCCAGCGCGCGCGGCTCGATCTCGATCGCCGGGATCTCCCAGATGCGCCGGCCGTAGGTCGGCGTGTCGCCGAAGAAGGTCGCCACCGTCGCGCCGCCCGAGATCCAGGTGGTGCGCAGCTGCGGGTCGGTCTCCCAGAACCAGTCGGCCGACAGCGCGGTGAGGTCGCGGAAGCGCGTCTCGTTGTGCTGCAGCTGCGACAGGCGGCGCTCGTCGCGGCGCGCGCCCCAGTGCATGTACAGGTACACCACGCCGCCCGACAGGGCGACCAGCAGCGCGAGGTCGAGCAGCGTCAAGCCGGGCGGCCGGCGGCGTCGAGCACCGGCGGCGCGACCTTGAGCACTTCCTCGATGGTGGTCAGCCCGGCGCCGACCTTCAT
>DASUZH010000308.1:0-3524 GCA_036376975.1 Burkholderiales bacterium
CCACAGCTCGAAAGTGGCGATCGCGCCGATGGCGAAGGTCATCAGGATGCCCAGCCACATCTGGCTGTAGAGCTGCTCGACGCGGTCGCCGAGCACCAGGGCCGGGTCGGCGCGGTCGCGGATGCTGGCCGAAACGCTGCCGGCCGACGACCCGGTTACGGGCTCGGCGCCCTCAATTGCGGCGGCAGGAGTGCGATCCATTGGCGCAGGAGAAATCCTGCGCCAATTCTAGCGACAACTACAGGCTCTTACCGTTGCGTATTACACCCACGGCGATGCCCTCGATGACCAGCGGATCGCGTCGCAGGTCGACTTCGATCGGCTCGAAGTCCGGATTCTCCGCTTCGAGCTGCACCAGGTTGCCGCGACGGCGCAGCCGCTTCACCGTGACCTCGTCGGCGAGACGCGCCACCACGACTTGTCCGGTGCGCGCGTCGTCGGTCTTGTGCACCGCGAGCAGGTCGCCTTCGATGATGCCCGCGTCGCGCATCGACATGCCGCGCACACGCAGCAGATAGTCGGCGCGGGGCGTGAACAGGTTGGGATCGACCTGGTAGCGCTCGGTGACGTGCTCCTCGGCCAGCATCGGGCTGCCGGCGGCGACGCGGCCGATGACCGGCAGCTCGAGCAGGCGCCCGAGCCGGCCGCCGCCGCGACCGTCGCGCACCTTGATGCCGCGCGAGGAGCCGGCGGAAATCTCGATCGCGCCCTTCTTCTCGAGCGCGCGCAGGTGCTGCTCGGCGGCGTTGACCGACTTGAAGCCCATCCGCTCGGCGATCTCGGCCCGAGTGGGGGGAAAGCCGGACACCTCGGTCAGCTCCTTGATGAGCCGGAGGATCTCGCTTTGCCGATCTGTCAATTCATCCATGTGGCAATATATACAGTATATGCGGCGCATTGTCCATTTGGACATGGACGCCTTCTACGCCTCGGTCGAGCAGCGCGACGATGCGGCGCTGCGCGGCAAGCCGGTCGCCGTGGGCGGCCGGCCGGAGGGGCGCGGGGTGGTGGCGGCGGCGAGCTACGAGGCGCGCGAGTTCGGCGTGCGCTCGGCGATGCCGATGGCGCGCGCGCTGCGCCTGTGCCCGCAGCTGCTGATCGTCCGGCCCAACTTCGAGAAGTACAAGGCGGTGTCGTCGCAGGTGATGGCGATCCTGCGCGACTGCACCCCGCTGGTCGAGCCGCTGTCGCTCGACGAGGCTTACCTGGATGTCACGGAGAATAGATGGCAGCTGCCTCTTGCCAGCCAGGTAGCCAAGGAATTGAAAAGAAGAATTCAGGAGCAGACCGGGCTGACTGCGTCGGCCGGGGTGGCGCCGAACAAGTTCCTCGCCAAGATCGCTTCCGGCTGGCGCAAGCCCGACGGCTTGACCGTGATCGCGCCCGAGCGGGTCGAGCACTTCCTCGAGCAGCTGCCGGTGGAGGCGCTGTGGGGCGTGGGGCCGGTCACCGCGCGCAAGCTGCGCGACGCCGGCATCGAGCGGCTGGTGCAGGTGCGCGGCTTCGACCCGGCGCGGCTCGAGAAGCTGGTGGGCAGCATGGCCGGCTGGCTCACGCGCCTGTCCTACGGTGACGACCCGCGCCAGGTGACGCCCGACCGTCCGGCCAAGTCCTCCAGCAGCGAGAACACCTATGCCGAGGACCTGGAGGATCTCTCCGCCATCCGCAGCGAGATCGACAGGATGGCGCGCGAGAACGCGGAGTGGCTCGCGCGCCGCAAGCTGGCCGCGAAGAGCGTCGACATCAAGGTGCGCTATTCAGACTTCTCGACCGTTACGCGCAGCCACACGCTGTCGCTGCCGACCAGCGACGCCGACGTGATCGCTTCGTGGGCGGTGCTATTGCTCGAGAAAACGGAAGCCGGCCGGCGGCCGGTGCGCCTGCTCGGCGCCGGCGTGCACGGGCTAGTCGCCGAACAGGCTGCCGCTGGCGCCGCGCGGCGGCAGGCCTGAGGGCTGCGGCTCGATCAGGCGCGGCGACTCGGCGGCCCCGCTGTTGATCTCGGCTCCGACCGGATAGGCCTGCACGTGGTCGTCCGGCGCAGGCGCGAGCAGCCCGTCGGCGCCACCAAGCCAGGCGGCATAGTCGCGCGGCGCGATGATCGCCGGCATGCGGTGGTGGATGTCGCGCAGCGCGCCGTTGGCCGCGACGGTCAGGATGCCGCAGGTATCCGCGTCCCAGATTGCGGCGAAGCCGAACAGGCGCTCGCGCGCCGGGCGCACGTAGTAGGGCTGCTTGCCCGATCCCACCCGTCGCCACTCGTAGAAACCGTCCGCCGGCACCAGGCAGCGGCGGCGGGAGGGCGCGGTCTCGGCGCGCAGGTTGTGCGCCTTGCCGCGCCAGCCCCAGCGCAGCAGCAGGGCGCCCTCCGGCTTGACCGCGAGCACCTGCGCGGAGGGCGATATGTTGTAGCGCTGCGGAAAGGAGGGCACGGCCTCGAGGTGAAACTGCAACGCAACCACGTCGGGGTTGCTGTGGAGAGCGTAACGGCCGCACATGAGGCCGAGGTTACAATGGGCCAAGCATGATCATCCAGTCGCTCCTCGACACCGACCTCTACAAGTTCACGATGATGCAGGTGGTGCTGCATCATTTTCCGGGCGCGCAGGTCGAGTACCGGTTCAAGTGCCGTACCGAGGGCGTCGACCTGCAGCCGGACCTGCCGGCGATCGAGGCCGAGCTGACCAAGCTGTGCAGCCTGCGCTTCCGCGACGAGGAGCTCGCCTACCTGCGCGGCCTGCGCTTCATGAAGTCGGATTTCGTCGACTTCCTCGCGCTGTTCCATTTCAGCGAAAGATACGTGCGCATCGGGCCGGGCGAGAAGCCGGGCGAGATCGACATCACGGTGAAGGGCCCCTGGCTGCACACCATCATGTACGAGATCCCGCTGCTCGCGGTGGTGTCGGAGGTCTACTTCCGCCGCACGCAGCCGAAGCCCGATTTCGCCGAGGGCCGCCGGCGCCTGAAGGCGAAGATCGACGTGGCGCGCCAGGCCGAGCCCGAGCTCGGCTTCCGCATCTCGGACTACGGCACGCGCCGGCGCTTCTCGCGCGACTGGCAGGAGGAGGTGCTGCAGACCTTCAAGCGCGAGATCCCGCAGAACTTCGCCGGCACCTCCAACGTCTGGTTCGCGATGCGCAACAACCTGACGCCGCTGGGCACCATGGCGCACGAGTACATGCAGGCCTGCCAGGCGCTCGGCCCGCGGCTGCGCGACTCGCAGACCTTCGCCTTCGACAAGTGGGCGCAGGAATACCGCGGCGACCTCGGCATCGCGGTGGCCGACACCTACGGCACCGACGCGTTCCTGCGCGACTTCGACATGTATTTCTGCAAGCTGTTCGACGGCGCGCGCCACGATTCGGGCGACCCGTTTACCTGGGGCGAGCGGTTGATCGCGCATTACCGGAAGAACCGCGTCGACCCGCGCACCAAGCCGCTGATCTTTTCCGACCAGCTCACGGTGCCGGTCGCGATCCAGATCGCGCGCCGCTTCCACGGCCGCGCGCTTACTGCCTTCGGCA
>DASUZH010000309.1:0-2832 GCA_036376975.1 Burkholderiales bacterium
GGGCGCGTACTGCAGGCGCTCGGCGACTTCTTCCTTCTCCTCCTTGGACAGCGCGGCGAACATGTCGACGCCGCGCAGCATCTCGAGGCGCCGCGTCAGCTCGCGCTTGCGCACCGTCTCGGCGTGCGCCTGGTCGCGCGCCACGGCGTGCACCGTGCGCTGCGGCTCGGCGATGCGGATCCCGGCGCGCTGCAGCGAGGCGAACAGGTGCACCCGCACCATCGAGTCGGTGAGGTCGTCCTCCAGCAGGTTGGTGAGGAAGTAGCGCAGCTGGTAGCGCAGGTTGCCGTCCTCGAAGGCGATCAGCACGCAGCTCGACGCCGGGGCGCGCGCCACGTTGGGGATCGCCACCTCGCGCATCTCGTCGTCGACGGTGGCGATGACGCGCGCCGGCGGCACCGCCGGGTCGATGGCGAAATTCAGCGTGCGGCGCAGCTGCAGCGGCGAGCCCTCGCGGCGGCCGAGCAGGGCGACGCGCCCCTTCATCAGCATGCTGTTCGGGATGACCAGCGTCTCCCAGTTGCGCGTCTCGATCAGCGTCGAGCGCCAGCGGATGTCGCGCACGCGGCCGACCTCGTCGCCGACGCGCACCCAGTCGCCCACCTGCACCGAGTTGTCGAGCTGCAGGGCGAGGCCGCCCAGCATGTTGCCGAGCGTGTCCTGCATGGCGAAGGCGAGCACCGCGGTGATCACCGCGGAAGTCGCCACGATGCTGGTCAGGTCGACGCCGGCGACGCGCAGCTGCACCAGGCCGTACACCACGTAGGCGGCGATGATGGTGAGGTCCTCGATGATGCGCGGCGGGGTGCGCCCGGCGAGCGGCAGCACCAGGCGGAAGAAGGCGAAGCCGACCATGCGGATCAGCGCGATCGCCGACACCATGCGGAACACCATCATCACCGCGCCGGCCGCGCCGGCGAAGCCGAGGGCGTCGATCGCCACCGCCACGCCCTGGCCGATGACGCCGAACAGGAACAGCCACAGGGTGTTCTGGTACTCCTTGCGCTCGTGCCGGCGCCGCCACAGCAGCACGCCGGCGAGCACCAGCGCGACCAGCACCAGCCAGGGCAGCTCGGAGTTGAGGAGGGCGGCGAAGCTCATCTCAGAAGCGGATCCTGCCAATCAGCATGTCCTTCCACATCACCCAATCGCCCATGAAGCTGTAGAGCGGGTGGGTGAAGGTGGCCGGGCGGTTCTTCTCGAAGAAGTAGTGGCCGACCCAGGCGAAAGCGTAGCCGGCGACAAGGCCGGCGAGCAGCCACCAGAAATTAAGCGTCGACAGCGAATGCAGGATGGCGAGCACGCCGAGCGAGGTGCCGGCGAAATGCAGCCGGCGACAGGTCCGGTCCGAGTGCTGCGACAGGTAGAAGGGGTAGAAATCGGCGAAGCGTGCAAAAGTGCCGGAGCTCATTTGAGCATTGTCGTCGAGGCGTGACAGGGATGTAGCCGTAATTCTACAGTTTACATCACGAAACGGCTGCAAGCGTTTGAGATGTCATGCAAAAACGGGTATGGTGATTCGAGGATGCCGCTCGCCAACCGCCCGTGGACCTTCAGTGCGCTGGTGATCTCGGGCGCCCCCAACGAGCCCGGCGTCTACGCGCTGCTGGAAGACGACGAGGTCGTGTACTTCGGCTGCGCAATCCAGGGCTCCACCATCCAAGGGGCGCTGTACGAGCACCTGGCGCGCATCGCCTCCGGCGAAGGCGGCTGCCTGCAGCGCGTGAACCGCTATTCCTGGGAGATCACCTATCGGCCGCGGCTGCGCGAGGCCGAGTTGCTGCGCGAGTTCGAGGTTGCCCATCAGAGGCAGCCGCGCTGCAACCAGCCGATGCTGGGGGGAAGCGAATCGCCGGCTGTTGCCGGCCAGCGACGCCCGGCATAGTGCGCGAACGTTCTCGCGCAGCGCGGGCCTAACCCGGGGTCGATGGCCAGGATTCTCATCGCAGACGACCACCGCGCGAACCGCGACGCGCTGGCGTCGCTGCTCGAGTTCGCCGGCTACGAGGTGATCACCGCGGCGAACGGGCTGGAGGCCCTGAAGACGGCGCTCGAGCGGCGCCCCGACCTGGTGATCTCCGACGTCCTGATGCCGGCGATGGACGGCTACGGGCTGGCGCGGCGCCTGCGCGCCGACCCGGCCACCGCCGGCACGCGCCTGATGTTCTATACCGCCTACTTCGACCGGCCCGAGGCCAAGGAGCTGGCGGAGGCGCACGGCGTGGCCTGCGTGCTCGCCAAGCCTTCGGACAACGACGCGATCCTCGCCGCGGTGCGCGAGGCGCTGGCCGCGCACGCGGCGCCGCTCGCCGCGGTGGCGCCCGACCTCGACCGCGACCGGCTGCGCATGATGGTCGACCAGCTGCTCGAGAAGACCGGCGCGCTGGAGGCCGAGCAGCGCCGGGTCGGGCGGCTGAACCGCACCTTGTCGATGATCAGCGCCGTCAACGCACTGATCGCCCGGCTGCCCGAGCGGCAGACGCTGCTCGAGGAAGCCTGCCGCATCGCGGTCGAGAAGGGCGGCTACGGCCTGGCCGAGATCACCCTGCGCGAAGGCGTGAAGGACTTCGGCGTCTCGCGCGGCGAAGGCAGCGACGCTTTTCCCGAGGCGCTCGAGCTGCCGCTCAAGGTTTCCGAGCAGACGGCCGGCAGCCTGCGCCTGCGCGCGCGCGGCCGGCCCGACGAGGAGGAGATGCGCCTGCTGCAGGAGCTGGCGGAGGCGCACGGCGTGGCCTGCGTGCTCGCCAAGCCTTCGGACAACGACGCGATCCTCGCCGCGGTGCGCGAGGCGCTGGCCGCGCACGCAGCGCCGCTCGCCGCAGTGGCGCCCGA
>DASUZH010000310.1:0-3156 GCA_036376975.1 Burkholderiales bacterium
GCAATCCGCGCCAGGCGCCCGGCCAGCAGGTCGAGCTCGGCGGCGAGCGTGGTGCTCATGATCAGCACGCGGCTCATGCGGGCGATCTCGTCGAACGAGCGCTGCTCGCCGGTAAAGCGCCGGTATGCGCGGTCGAAGTGCTGCTCGGCGGCGGTATCGACGAACAGCCCGGTCAGCAGGTTGGCGAAGCGGTAGCCGGTGGTGCCGTGCGCACTCCAGTCCTCGGGCAGCGCCTCGTGGTCGGCGAGGATCTTCTCCACCAGCAGCCACGGCGGCCGCTCGAACAGCGCCGCCAGGTGCTCGAGGTAGCGGCGCGGATCGGCGAGGCCGTCCGGGTGGTCGACCCGCGCGCCGTCGACGCCCGGCCGCTGCGCGAGCTTGCCGATGAAGGCATGGGTCTGCTCGAACACTTCCGGGTCCTCGACGCAGAGCGCCGCGAGCTCCGCGATCTCGAAGAAGCGGCGGTAATTGATCTCGTCGGACGCCACGCGCCAGTACGCGAGGCGGTAGTGCTGCTGCTCGAGGAGGCGGTGCAGCGCGAGGCTGTCCTTGATCTTTCCTTTCAGGGAGCCCTTCTTCAGCGGGAAGCGATGGTCGTGATAGGCGATCCGCCAGGCGCCGCGTTCCCTGACCAGGCGGATCTCGCCTTTGTCGAGCGCCTCGCCGTAGTGGCTGCCCAGCACCGGCAGCAGCACCCGCCCGGGCGACCAGTCGATGTCGAAGAACTTGGCGTAGCGCGAGGCGCGGCCGCGCTGGAGCACGTCCTGCCACCAGGGATTGTCGGCGCGCAGCACGCCCATGTGGTTGGGCACCACGTCGAGCAGCAGCCCCATGCCGTTCGCCCGCAGCTTCGCCAGCAGGCGGCCGAGCGCGGCCTCGCTGCCGATCTCGGGATTGACGCGGCGCGGATCGACCACGTCGTAGCCGTGCTGGCTGCCCGGCCGCGCCTTGAGGAAGGGCGAGGCGTAGACGTGGCTCACGCCCAGCTGCGCCAGGTAAGGCGCCAGCGCTTCGGCGTCGGCGAAGCGGAACTCGCGGCTGAGCTGCAGCCGGTAGGTGGCCGCCGGCGGATGCGCCGGCGCCGGCAGAGCGCTCTTGCCGGCGCTGCGTTCCTGCATCGACTCGTGCAGCGCGCCGACGCGCCGGTCGGCGGCCCAGCGCTCCATCTCGAGCGGCAGCTTGCGCTGCCAGTTCGGATGGCCCTCGACGCTGCCCGGCAGGTTCGCCTGCTCGAGCAGCTCGAACACGTCCTCCGGCTGCACCAGGACGATCTTGCACGGCGTGCGGGCGACGAAGGTGTGCGCGGCGGCGGCGGAGCGGTCGAGCCCTTCCCGCGCGAGGGCGCGCGCGAGCGCCATCTTGTCCGCCTCGCGCAGCTCCTGCTCGCGCGGCGGGTCGACCGAAAGGTCGAGCGCCGCGCGCAGCGCGAGATCGGTGGCGGCCCAGAAGCCGCGCCAGGTCGGCAGGTCGTGCGTGCTGACGCAGACCAGCGCCTCCCGCGGGTAGCCTGCCGGCGGGCCGTACTCGCCGGCCGGGTCCTTCTCGAACAGCAGCGGCCGGTACGACAGCACTCCGGCGTCGTTCAGCGCGGCGCGCAGCGGCTTCGGCACCGTGCCGAGGTCTTCGCCCACCACCAGGCAGCGCCTGCGGCGGCTTTCCTGCGCCAGCACCGCGAGCAGCTCGCGGAACGGATAGCGCACGTAGCCGCCGCGCTCGGCGCTGGCGCCGCGGGGAATCCAGTACAGGCGCATCAGCGCCATGACGTGGTCGAGCCGCAGCGCGCCGCCCTCGGGCATGCTCGCGCGCAGCAGCTCGGCGAACGGCGCGTAGTCGGCGGCGCGCAGGGCGCGCGGCGAGAACGGCGGCAGCCCCCAGTCCTGCCCGCGCGGGTTGAACTCGTCGGGCGGCGCGCCGGCGGAAACCCCGAGCGCGTACAGCGACCGGTTGGCCCACACCTCGGCGCCGCCGGCGTCGGCGCCGAGCGCCAGGTCGACGTACAGGCCGATCGCCATGCCGAGGGCCCGCGAGTGCGCCTGCGCCGCCTCGAGCTGCCGGCGCGCTTCGAGCTGCAGGTATTCGTGGAATCTCACGCGCTCCAGGTTGCGACTGAGGAAGCGGGTGACTTCGGCGGACGCGGGATCCCTGTAGGCCTCGGGCCACGCCTGCCAGGGGCCGCCGAGCTTCTCGCGCAGCGCCTCGAACAGCGCGAACTCGCGCATGCCTTTCGGCACCTGCGCGCTGGAGTGCGCCGACTCCCTGAACAGCAGCTCGAGCACCTCGAGCTTCGCGCGCCCCACCCCCTGGTAGTCGACCAGGGTCGTAGCGCGCAACGCCTTCAGGCGCTTCTGGAACGCGTCCGAGGCGACCAGCGCGCGCGCCTTCTTCGAGGCGGCGTACCCGGGCACCGCTTCCACGTCGAGGTAGCGCCAGTTGAGCGCGAAGCGGCTCGACGGGCTGTAGGGGCTGCCGTCGGCGGCGTGCAGCGGGTTCACGCCGAGCAGCGAGGCGCCGAGCCGCGCCGAAAGCTCGAGCAGAGCGCGCAGGTCGCCGAAATCGCCGATGCCCCAGTTGCGCGCCGAGCGCACGCTGTAGAGCTGCACGCCGAAGCCCCAGACGCGCCCGCCGCGCTCGAGCAGCTGCGGCTGGTAGCAGCGGCCGGCCGGCGCCGACCGCCGCCGCCCCGCCGGACGGCGCGGGCCGAGCGCCTGCTCCAGGGCGCGCCGCGTGGCGCGATCGAGCTCCTTCTTCCGGCCGAAGACGTCCAGGTAGCTGGGTAGAACCTCGCTCACCGGCGCCACCACGCCACCGCCCAGGGTTCGCCCGGTGCGCCGAGCGACCACAGGGGCCGCGCCGCGGGCGCTTCGACCTCGACCGCGCCGTCGCCGCAGTTCGCTATCAGCAGCAGCCGGTCCCAGCTCACTTCGAAGGCTCGCTCGTCCAGCATGCGGTAGCGGCCGTTCGCCGCCTTCAGCGGCACGATCTGCTCGCGGCGCAGCTTGAGGAGCTCGCGATAGAACTGCAGCCATCCCGCATCCGCATCCTGCCAACGCAGCACGCACTGCCTGAACGTGTCCTCCGCTGTCGGGTCGGGCATCGCCGTGATGTGCGGAAACTCCCTGCGGCGCCCCTCGCGCACCGCCTGCCCGAGCTCGCCGT
>DASUZH010000311.1:0-3099 GCA_036376975.1 Burkholderiales bacterium
CTGCATCAGGTCGCGCGACTTGTTGGCGATGTCGACCTGCGTCTCGTAGAGGATCGAGTCCATGCGGTTCTTGCCGATCACCTCGCGCATCGCGGTCTCGGCGATCTGCATCGCCGAGTCGTCGGGCCGGCGCACGTTGAACACGAAGTCCTTCGGGTCCTTCACCAGGTACTGCACCGCGAACTGCAGGTCGACGATGTTCTCGTCGTCGGTCAGCATCAGCGATTCCTTCAGCACCTTGGTGCGCACGTTGTTGCGGTAGCCGACCTCGAGGGTGCGCACCTGGGCGAGGTTCACCACCTCGACCGACTGGAACGGCCACGGCATGCGCCAGCGCAGGCCCGGCATGGTCTCCTGCGAGAAGCGGCCGAAGGTGAGCACCACGCCGCGCGTGCCTTCGTTGACGATGTAGAAGCCGCTCGCCAGCCAAACCAGCAGCACCAGCACGATCAGCGCGCCGGCGCCGCCGCCGAACTGCCAGGGCGACGGCCCGCCGCCCGACGGCGGCTCGTCGCCGCTGTCGCGGCGCCGCTTGCCGAACAGGTCGGCGAGGCGCCGGTTGAAGTTGCGCCACAGCTCGTCGAGGTCGGGCGGACCCTGGTTGCCGCCGCCGGGGCCCTGCGGGCCGCGGGAGCCGCGCCCCCAGTTGGGGTCGTTCAAGGACATGGGATCAGAACTAAATTCAGTGAGCTTGCAGTGATTGTTCGGGAGCCGTTGCGCTTCGCGCCGCCGCCCTTTCCCGGGCGAACTCGGCGATCGCGCCGCGCAATCCGTCCAATCCGGCGCCGGTGCGCGCGCTCACGAAAACGCGGCAAATCCTACCATACTGGTCCCTCTCGACCGACGGTTCCAGGCCTGCCGTTGCGGTTTTCGTCCCCACGGCGTCAATCTTGTTCCAGACCAGCAGCCGCGGCGCCTCGCCGGCGGGAATCTCGGCCAGCACCTTGTCGACCTCGGCCGCCTGCTCGTCGCGCACCGGCGAGGCGGCGTCGACCACGTGCAGCAGCAGGTCGGCGTGCACCGTTTCCTCGAACGTGGCGCGGAACGCCGCCACCAGGCCGTGCGGCAGGTCGCGGATGAAGCCGACGGTGTCGGAGATCACCACGTCCCCCGCCCCGGCGATCCACACCCGGCGGGTGGTGGTATCGAGCGTGGCGAACAGCTGGTCGGCGGAATACGCCTTGGCGTGGGTCAGGGCGTTGAACAGGGTCGACTTGCCGGCGTTGGTGTACCCGGCGAGCGAGACCGACAGCACGTCGCCGCGGGCGCGCGCCCGCCGCTGCACCGTGCGCTGCCTCTGCAGCTGGACCAGCTTCGCCTTCAGCGTCTTCACCCGGGCGGCGATGTAGCGGCGATCCAGCTCGAGCTGCGTCTCGCCCGGGCCGCCGGTGGCGCCGAAGCCGCCGCGCTGGCGCTCGAGGTGGGTCCAGCCCCGCACCAGGCGCGTCGACAGGTGCTGCAGGCGCGCCAGCTCGACCTGCACCTTGCCTTCGGCGGTCTGCGCGCGCTGGGCGAAGATCTCGAGGATCAGCTCGGTGCGGTCGAGCACGCGCGTGTCGAACTCCTTCTCCAGGTTGCGCTGCTGGCCGGGCGAGAGGGCGTGGTTGAACACCACGTAGGCCGCGTTGAGCGCGGCCGCCGCGCGGGCGATCTCCTCGACCTTGCCGGAACCGGCGTAGAGCCGCGCGTCGGGCCGGCTGCGCCTGCCCTTCACCACCTCGAAGCGCTCGACGCCGGCGCTCTGCACCAGGCGCACCACCTCCTCGACGCTCTCCTCGTAGGCGTCGTCGCCGAAATCCAGGCAGACGATGATCGCCGCGCGCGGGTCGGCGGCTCTGATCCGGTCCAGCGTGTTAGCCGTCGGATTCCTTGTCGGCGCCGAGGCTGATCGGGCGCGAGGGCACGACCGTCGAGATGGCGTGCTTGTAGACCATCTGCGTCACCGAGTTCTTCAGCAGCACGACGTACTGGTCGAACGACTCGATCTGGCCCTGCAGCTTGATGCCGTTCACCAGGTAGATCGACACCGGCACGTGCTCCTTGCGGAGCGTGTTCAGAAAGGGGTCTTGTAGCAGCTGCCCTTTGTTGCTCATGTTCTTCTCTCTAGCAGGAGGTTTTGTCGCCATACTCTAATTGATTTCCTTGGGGTTTTCTACCCTTTGGGAAGCTTGGTCGGCGCAGTCACATCGGCGCATTGCGCGCGATGGCGCAGAGCGTGGTCCATCAGGACGCACGCCAGCATCGCCTCCGCGATCGGCGTGGCGCGGATGCCGACGCAGGGATCGTGCCTGCCGGTGGTCTCGATGGTGGTCTGCGCGCCGCGCACGTCGATCGTCCGGCGCGGCAGCCGGATGCTGGAGGTGGGCTTGAGCGCGATCGACACGGTGACGTCCTGGCCGGTGGAGATGCCGCCCAGCACGCCGCCGTTGTTGTTCGACAGGAAGCCCTGCGGCGTCATCTCGTCGCCGTGCTCGCTTCCCTTCTGCCCGATCGAGGCGAATCCGGCGCCGATCTCCACGCCCTTGACCGCGTTGATCGACATCATCGCGCCCGCGATGTCGGCGTCGAGGCGCCCGTACACCGGCTCGCCCCAGCCCACCGGCACGCCCGAGGCGACCAGGTTGACGCGCGCGCCGCACGAATCGCCGCTTTCGCGCAGCTGGTCCATGAACTGCTCGAGCTTGCCGACCGCCGCCGCGTCGGGTGCGAAGAAAGGATTGGCGTCGACGTCGCTCCACGACTTGAACGGAATCGCGTTGCTCCCCAGCTCCGCCAGGTAGCCGCGCACCTGCACCCCGTAGCGCTCGCGCAGCCACTTCTTCGCGATCGCGCCGGCGGCGACGCGCACCACGGTCTCGCGCGCCGAAGCGCGGCCGCCGCCGCGCGGGTCGCGGATGCCGTATTTCTGCCAATAGGTATAGTCGGCGTGGCCGGGGCGGAACTTCTGCGCGATTTCCGAGTAGTCCTTCGAGCGCTGGTCCTCGTTGCGGACGAGGAAGCCGATCGCCGTGCCGGTGGTGCGGCCCTCGTAGACGCCCGACAGGATCTCCACCGTGTCGGTCTCGCGGCGCTGGGTAACGTGGCGCGAGGAACCTGGCT
>DASUZH010000312.1:0-3348 GCA_036376975.1 Burkholderiales bacterium
GCTCGCGGATGGCGGTTTCCGCTTCCTTCTCATTCAGGGACACGACGATCTCGCCGAAGCAGTCGACCCGCTCCGATACTCCGCGGATCAGGCGCTTCGGCACGATCGGCTGCGGCTTGGCGGTCTCGGGGAAGTGCACCACCTTGCGGATGTCGCGCCCGCCGTAGCCGCGCGAGCCGCGCATGATGTGGATCGCGTCCTCGTGACCCTTGGTGGTGATCAGCCCGACCTTGGCGCCGCGCTTCTGGATGATGGTGTTGGTGCCGACCGTGGTGCCGTGCGAAAGGAAGTCGATGTCGCGGCAGAAGCCGTCGAGGCTCAGGCCGAGCGCCTGCGCGCCGGCGCCGAGCGCGTCCATCATGCCGCGCGAGAAATCCTGCGGCGTCGACGGCACCTTGGTAGTGAGCAGCTTGCCGGCGCGGTCGACGATCGCGCAGTCGGTAAACGTGCCGCCGATGTCGATGCCGACGAGGTAGGGCATGCGCTATATTAGCCGCGCACCATGCCAAGCGCCGTACCGGTACTTTCTCTCCTCGAAACACGCGTTCTCGGCACCCTGGTCGAGAAGCAGCACACCGTCCCCGACACCTATCCGCTGAGCCTCAACGCGCTGGTGGCGGGCTGCAACCAGAAGACCAGCCGCTCGCCGGTGATGGAAGCCGCGCAGGCCGAGGTGCAGCAGGCGCTCGACAGCCTGAAGAGCGCCAACTTCGTCATGGAGACGAGCGGCAGCCGGGTGCCGCGCTACTCGCACAACCTGGGGCGCGTGCTGCAGGTGCCCTCGCAGTCCGAAGCCCTGCTGACGTCGCTCATGCTGCGCGGCCCGCAGACCGCCGGCGAGCTGCGCATCAGCTGCGAGCGGCTGCATGCGTTCTCGGATATTTCGGCGGCGGAGGGCTTCCTCAACGAGCTGGCCGCGCGGCCGGCGGGAGCGCTGGTCGTGCTGCTGCCGCGCCAGCCGGGAGCGCGCGAGAGCCGCTGGGCGCACTTGCTGAGCGGCGCGCCGCCGATCGAGGCGCCCTCCGGCGTGCAGGAAGAGGAGATGTCATTGAAAAGCAGGGTGGAGCGGCTCGAGGCGGAAGTCGCCGCCTTGCGCGACCTGATCAGCCGCCGATGACGCTCGAGGAACGGGCGCGCGCGGCCGCCGAGCTGCTCGAGCGGCTGGCCGAGGACTGGGGCCAGCTCGAGCAGCTCCCCGAGGAGGAGCGCCGCCGCCTGCACCTGGCGGTGGCGCGCATGTACCAGCCCGATCCGGTGGCGCGCCGCCGGCGCATGAAGGCGGCCGAGCGCGAGAAAAGGAAGTCGGGGACGCAGCGGGCGGAGGCAGTGCTGCACCAGACCGGCATCCGCGAGCTGCGGCGCAAGCCCGTATTCACCACGCCGAACGTGTTTCCGCCCAAGCAGCTGGCCCTGCCGCGGCAGGAGCACGTCGAAGGCAGGCACTGCTATGTCTGCAAGCAGAAATACACCCAGGTCCATCATTTCTACGACCAGCTCTGCCCGCCGTGCGCCGAGCTCAACTTCACCAAGCGCACCGAGCTGGCCGACCTGCGCGGCCGCGTCGCGCTGCTGACCGGCGGCCGCGTGAAGATCGGCTACCAGGCCGGCCTCAAGCTGCTGCGCGCCGGCGCCGAGCTGATCGTCACCACGCGCTTCCCGCGCGACTCGGCGGCGCGCTACGCGAAGGAGCCCGATTTCGGGGAATGGGGCGCGCGCCTGGAGATCTTCGGCCTCGACCTGCGCCATACGCCGAGCGTCGAGGCGTTCTGCCGCCACCTGCTGGAGCACCGCCAGCGCCTCGATTTCATCGTCAACAACGCCTGCCAGACGGTGCGGCGGCCGCCGGAGTTCTACGAGCACATGATGGCGGGCGAAAAAGCGGCGCTGCCGGCCCCGGCGCAAAGCCTGGTCGGGAAGGTCGTTGAAGTCCATCGTTCGGCCGAACTTTCGCAGGCGCGCCTTCTACCCGAAGAGTTCACCGACCAGAAGAACCTGTTTCCCGCCGGGCGCCTCGACCAGGACCTGCAGCAGGTCGACCTGCGCGGCAGGAACTCCTGGCGCCTGCTGCTGCACGAGGTCTCGACGGTGGAGTTCCTCGAGGTGCAGCTGGTCAACGCCATCGCGCCCTTCCTCCTCAACGCGCGCCTCAAGCCGCTCATGCTGCGCACGCCGAACCGCGACAAGCACATCGTCAACGTGTCGGCGGTGGAGGGGCAGTTCTACCGCAACTTCAAGACCACGCGCCATCCGCACACCAACATGGCCAAGGCGGCGCTCAACATGATGACCCGCACCTCGGCGACCGACTACTTCAACGACGGCATCCACATGAACAGCGTCGACACCGGCTGGGTGACCGACGAGGACCCGGTGGAAATCGCCGCGCGCAAGACCGAAGAGCACCGCTTCCACCCGCCGCTCGACATCGTCGACGGCGCCGCGCGCATCGTCGACCCGATCATCGACGGCATCAACACCGGCCAGCACATCTGGGGCAAATTCCTGAAGGACTACCAGCCGACCGACTGGTAGTCGCCTACTGGCCGCGCGCGCTGCGAGCGTCGCTGATGATCTTCTGGTTCGCCGCGCGAAGCGCGGAATCGCTCCCGGCGTAGGTATTCGAACGGGCGGCCAGGCTCTCCGCCTGCGTGTAGTCCGCCTGCCTGAGGCGGACTTGCGCGAGCTCGTGCCACAGCCGCGGATTGCGCGGCTCGATGCGCAGCGCCCGCTCCAGCGACGCCGCGGCGCTGCCCAGCTTGCCCGCCGACGCATCCTTCCGCGCGCTGTCCATCAGTCCGGCGACGGCGACGTTCTCCTGCTTCGGAGGGATCGATGCCACAACGGGCGGGGGTGCCGCAGGCGGACTTGTTTCTACCGGTGCTGGTTGTTGCGCAGCGCACCCTGCGAGGAGCGCAATGAGGGGGAGAAGAAGCTTCATCTGCCGAATAGTCTCTCAAGAAAGCCCTTGGCCTTCTGCTTTACTTCCTCGACGGCGACGCCGATCTCGGAGGAGCAGGGGGCGCGGGCGCTGGGTGCGGAGCCCTGCGCGAAGGGCAGCTCGCGCGCGCCGCTGCAGGAGAAGTCGGCGCGCAGGCCGGAGGCGGGGTCGATCAGCACGCTCTCGATGCCCTCGGGGCGCGGGATCTCGAGCGGCTCGGGGTTGAGCGAGGCCATCAGCTCGCCCCAGACCGGCAGCGCGGCGCCCGCGCCGGACAGCCGCGCGGCGCGGTTGTCGTCGTAGCCCAGCCAGACCACGGCGACGCGGTCGCCGGTGAAGCCGGCGAACCAGGCATCGCGCTGCTCGTCGGTGGTGCCGGTCTTGCCGGCGACCGCCATCTCCGGCGCCAG
>DASUZH010000313.1:0-5128 GCA_036376975.1 Burkholderiales bacterium
GCGAGGCCGTCGCGCCGCAGCTCGGTGAAGCTGGTCGCGCTCCACACGTCGGCGGCCACGCCCCAGTCGGCTTCCAGCATCTCGGCGGCGGCGAGCACCTCGCGCAGGATGGTGCCCGAGCCGAGGAGCTGCACCCGCAGCTTGCTTTTGTTTTTTGTTTCCCTTAACAAGTACATTCCCTTGAGGATCCCCTGCTCGACGCCTTGCGGCATCGCGGGGTGCTCGTAGTTCTCGTTCATCAGGGTGATGTAGTAGAAGACGTCCTCCTGCTCCGTCACCATGCGGCGCAGGCCGTCCTGGATGATCACCGCCACCTCGTAGCCGTAGGTCGGGTCGTAGGACAGGCAGTTCGGGATCACCGACGACATCACGTGCGAGTGGCCGTCCTCGTGCTGCAGCCCCTCGCCGTTGAGCGTGGTGCGCCCGGCGGTGGCGCCGAGCAGGAAGCCGCGCGCGCGCTGGTCGGCCGCCGCCCAGGCCAGGTCGCCGATGCGCTGCATGCCGAACATCGAGTAGAAGATGTAGAACGGCACGGTGACCTGGTTGGAGTGGCTGTACGAGGTCGCCGCCGCGATCCAGGAGGAGAAGGCGCCCGCCTCGTTGATGCCTTCCTCGAGGATCTGGCCCTGCTTGTCCTCGCGGTAGAACATCACCTGGTCCTTGTCGACCGGCTCGTACTTCTGGCCTTCGGAGGCGAAGATGCCGAGCTGGCGGAACATGCCCTCCATGCCGAAGGTGCGCGCCTCGTCGGGCACGATCGGCACCACGCGCTTGCCGAGCTCCTTGTCGCGCACCAGCAAGGTGAGGGTGCGCACGAACGCCATGGTGGTGGAGATCTCGCGCCCTTCTCCCGATCCTTTCGTCACCGACTCGAAATCGGACAGCGGCGGCACCGCCGGCACCCGCTCCGCCTTGCGGCGGCGCGTCGGCAGGAAGCCGCCGAGCGCCTTGCGCCGCTCGTGCATGTACTTCATCTCCGGCGAGTCCTTCGCCGGCACGTAGAACGGCAGCTCCTCCAGCTTGTCGTCGGGCACCGGGATGTTGAAGCGGTCGCGCACCTCCTTGATGGTGGAGAGGTCGACCTTCTTCAGCTGGTGCGTCGGGTTCTTCGCCTGGCCCTGCTTGCCCAGGCCGTAGCCCTTGATGGTCTTCGCCAGGATCACCGTCGGCTGGCCCTTGTGCTTGCTCGCCGCCGCGTACGCCGCGTAGATCTTGTGCGGGTCGTGGCCGCCGCGGTTCAGGCGCCAGACGTCCTCGTCGGTCATGCGCGAGACCAGCTCGAGGGTCTTCGGGTTCTTGCCGAAGAAGTTCTTGCGCACGAAAGCGCCGTCGTTGGCCTTGAAGTTCTGGTACTCGCCGTCGACCGTGTCCTCCATGATCTTCACCAGCGCGCCGTCCTTGTCGCGCGCGAACAGCGGGTCCCAGTACGAGCCCCAGATCACCTTGATCACGTTCCAGCCCGCGCCGCGGAAGTCGCCCTCCAGCTCCTGGATGATCTTGCCGTTGCCGCGCACCGGGCCGTCGAGCCGCTGCAGGTTGCAGTTGACGATGAAGATCAGGTTGTCGAGCTTCTCGCGCGAGGCGAGGCCGATGGCGCCGAGCGACTCGGGCTCGTCCATCTCGCCGTCGCCGCAGAACACCCACACCTTGCGGTTGCCGGTCTTCGCCAGGCCGCGCGCCTCGAGGTACTTCAGGTAGCGCGCCATGTAGATCGCCTGGATCGGGCCGAGGCCCATCGACACGGTGGGGAACTGCCAGAATTCCGGCATCAGCCAGGGATGCGGATACGAGGAGATGCCCTTGCCGTCGACCTCGCGGCGGAAATTGAGCAGCTGCTCCTCGCTCATGCGGCCTTCGAGCAGCGCGCGCGCGTAGACGCCGGGCGCCGAGTGGCCCTGGAAGTAGACCAGGTCGCCGCCGTGCCCTTCGTGCGGCGCGTGCCAGAAATGGTTCTGGCCGATGCCGAACAGCGTGCCGACCGAGGCGAAGCTCGCGATGTGGCCGCCGAGCTCGTCGTCGTTCTTGTTCGCCTTCGCCACCATCACCATGGCGTTCCAGCGGCAATACGAGCGGATGCGCTCCTCGAGCGCCGCGTCGCCCGGCGAGCGCTCCTCGAGGTGCGGCGGAATGGTGTTGATGTAGGCGGTGTTGGGCGAGAACGGGATGTTGGCGCCGGTGCGGCGCGCCTGGTCGATCAGCTTCTCGAGCAGGAAGTGGGCGCGCTCGGGACCCTCGCGCTCGATCACGGTCTCCAGCGCGTCGAGCCATTCCTGCGTCTCGAGCGAGTCGGGATCGTTGGCGGCGGGAAGTTGCGGGACGGCGGACATTGGGACCTCGGAACCTGAGCGAGCTTGTGGCCTTCGGGCCACAGTATTATGCACAGATGTCCGCAAAAATAATCGATGGGAAGGCGCTCGCGGCGAAGGTTCGCGGCGAGGTCAAGTCGAAGGTCGCCGCTCTTGCGCAGCGCGGCATCCGTCCCGGGCTGGCCGTGGTGCTCGCCGGCGACGACCCGGCCTCGAAGGTCTATGTGCGCAACAAGACGCGCGCCTGCGAGGAAGTCGGGGTGCGCTCGCAGCAGATCGACTATCCCGCCTCGGTCACACAAGAAGAACTAATGGCATGCATCAGAAAATTGAATGCCGACCCCGCGGTGCACGGCATCCTGGTACAGCTTCCCCTGCCGAAACAGATCGATTCGGCACGCGTGCTGGAGGCCGTGTCGCCGGCGAAGGACGTCGACGGCTTCCACGCCGAGAGCATGGGCGCGCTGCTGGCCGGCGCGCCCGGCTTCGTGCCGTGCACGCCGGCCGGGGTGATGCGCATGCTCGCGCACTATGAGGTTTCCCTCGCCGGCCGCCGCGCGGTGGTCATCGGCCGCTCCAACATCGTCGGCAAGCCGCTCGCGCTGCTGCTCTTGCAAAAGGACGCCACGGTCACCATCTGCCATTCGAAGACCCGCGACCTGGCGGCGGTGGCGCGGGAAGCCGACATCCTGGTCGCCGCCATCGGCCGGCCGAAACTCGTCACCGCGCAGATGGTCAAACCGGGCGCCTGCGTGATCGACGTCGGCGTCAACCGCCTGGCCGACGGATCGCTCGCCGGCGACGTCGACTTCGCCGCGGCGAAGGAGATCGCGGGCTGGATTACCCCGGTGCCCGGCGGGGTCGGGCCGATGACCATCGCCATGCTCCTGGAAAACTGCCTTTTCGCCGCGAAACAATGAACCCGCTACTCGATTTCTCCGCACTGCCCCGCTTCAGCGACATCAAGCCGGAGCACGTCACCCCCGCGGTCGACGAGCTCCTCGCCGCCGGCCGCGCCGCCACCGCCGCCGCCGAGCGCGCCGCGCCGACCTGGGAGGCGTTCGTCGCCCCGCAGGAGGACGCGAACGAGCGCATCGGCCGCGCCTGGGGCCAGGTCGCCCACCTGCACGCGGTCCTCGACAGCCCGGCGCTGCGCGAGGCCTACAACGCCAACCTGCCGAAGCTGACCCAGTACTGGACCGAGCTCGGGCAGAACGAGGCGCTGTTCGCCAACTACAAGAAGCTCGCCGCATCGGCGGAGTTCGCGCGGCTTTCCGCCGCGCGCCGCAAGATCGTCGAGAACGCGGTGCGCGACTTCCGCCTGAGCGGCGCCGAGCTGCCGGCCGGCAAGAAGAAGCGCTATGCGGAGATCTCGGAGGAGCTTTCCAAGCTCGGCGCCAAGTTCTCCGAGAACGTGCTCGATGCCACTAATGCCTTTTCCATAACAATACAAAAAGAAAGAATCGCGGGAATCCCGAGCGATGTCCTGCAGGCGGCACGCGAGGCAGCGCAGAAAGACGGCAAGGACGGTTGGAAGTTCACGCTGCACATGCCCTCCTACATGCCGGTGATGCAATACGCCGACGACCGCGCGCTGCGCGAGACGATGTACCGCGAGAGCGTGACGCGCGCATCCGAGTTCGGCCGCAAGGAATGGGACAACGCGCCGCTCATCGCGCGCATCGTCGAGCTGCGCCGCGAGATGGCGGACCTGCTCGGCTTCGCCAATTTCGCCGAGCTGTCGCTCGAGCCGAAGATGGCCGAGTCGCCGCGCCAGGTGCTCGGCTTCCTCGACGACCTCGCGCGCCGCGCGCGGCCGTTCGGCGAGAGCGACGCCGCCGAGCTGCGCGCCTTCGCGCGCGACGCGCTCGGCCTCGCCGAGCTGCAGGCCTGGGACGTCGCCTACGCCTCGGAGAAGCTGCGCGTGAAGCGCTACGCCTTCTCCGACCAGGAGGTGAAGCAGTATTTCCCGGAGGACGTGGTGCTGGCGGGCCTGTTCCGCCTGGTCGAGACTCTCTACGGCCTGAAGATCACGCCATCGAGCGCGCCGGTCTGGCACGAGGACGTGCGCTTCTTCGACGTGCGCGACGCCGCCGGCGCCCTGGTCGGGCAGTTCTACATCGACCTGTACGCGCGCGAGACCAAGCGCGGCGGAGCCTGGATGGACGACGCGCGCGGCCGCCGGCGCAAGGGCGGCGCGCTGCAGACGCCGATCGCCTACCTGAACTGCAACTTCTCGCGGCCGGTGGGCGGCAAGCCGGCCCTGTTCACGCACGACGAGGTGCTGACGCTGTTCCACGAGGCCGGCCATGGCCTGCACCACCTGCTGACGCGCGTCGAGGACCTCGGCGTGTCGGGCATCAACGGCGTCGAATGGGACGCGGTCGAGCTGCCGAGCCAGTTCATGGAGAACTTCTGCTGGGAGTGGGACGTGCTGCAGCACATGACGCGCCACGTCCAAGATGGGTCAGAAAAGGCCGGCTCGCCGCTGCCTCGCGCGCTGTACGACAAGATGATCGCGGCGAAGAATTTCCAGAGCGGCCTCGGCTTCCTGCGGCAGATCGAGTTTGCCGACTTCGACATGCACCTGCACTCCGACTTCGACCCCGCCTCCGGCCGCAGCGCGCAGCAGCTGCTCGAGGAGGTGCGCCGCCGCATCGCGGTCCTGCCGCAGCCGGCCTACAACCGCTTCCCGAACAACTTCTCGCACATCTTCGGCGGCGGCTATGCGGCGGGCTATTACAGCTACAAGTGGGCCGAAGTGCTCTCCGCGGACGCCTACAGCGCGTTTGAGGAGATGCGCGAATCAAAAGGCGTGCTTG
>DASUZH010000314.1:0-7426 GCA_036376975.1 Burkholderiales bacterium
GCTGCGCGCTCGCTCGCCGGCGCGCTGGAGCAGCTGCCCGGCGCCAACCTCGCGCTGATCTCGGTGCCGGGCGCGTTCGCCGCGCTGGAGGCGCGCAAGGCGCTCGAGCGCGGGCTGCACGCACTAATCTTCTCGGACAACGTGCCGCTCGAGGACGAGCTGGCGCTCAAGCGCCTGGCGCGCGACCGCGGCCTGCTGCTGATGGGCCCCGACTGCGGCACCGCGCTGATCGCCGGCACGCCGGTGGCGTTCGCCAACGTCGTGCCGCGCGGCGACATCGGCATCGTCTCGGCATCGGGCACCGGGCTGCAGGAGGTCTCCTGCCTGGTCGCGCGCCTGGGCGGCGGCGTGTCGCACGGCATCGGCGTCGGCGGCCGCGACCTCGACGCGCGCATCGGCGCGCTCGGCATGCTCGCAGCCATCGACGCGCTGGAGGCAGACGCCGGCACGCGCACCATCGTGCTGATCTCCAAGCCGCCGGCCCCTGAGGTGGCGAAGACGGTCCTCGAGCGCGTGAAGCGCGGCGGCAAGCGCTACGTGGTCTGCTTTCTCGGCCAGGACGGCACGACGTTGCGCGATGCCGCCGAACAAGCCGTAGGGAAGAAGATCGAACCCTGGAATGCAACGGCTGAAAAACGCAAAGGCACGGTGAAAGGCCTCTACTGCGGCGGCACGCTCTGCTCGGAGGCGAAGCAGATCTTCGCTGCGAAAGGCCTGCAGGGCCATTCCTTCGTCGACCTGGGCGACGACGAGTACACCCGCGGCAAGCCGCATCCGATGATCGAGCCCGAGCTGCGCAACGAGCACGTCGCCGCCGCGCTCGCCGACCCCAAGGTGGGGGTGATCCTGCTCGACGTGGTGCTTGGCTTCGGATCGCACTCGGACCCGGCAGGAACAATCATCAAGGTGTTGAACGGGAAGAAGCCTGTCATCGCATCGGTGGTGGGCACCGAAGGCGACCCTCAGGTTTTCTCGCGCCAGGTCGCCGCGCTGCGCGCCGCCGGCGTAGTCGTGGCGCCTTCCAACGCGCACGCCGCGGAGCTAGCGGCGCAGCTCGTGGTCAGCTAGCCCGCAGCACCGCCGCCGCGCCGGCGAGCGCGTCCCAACCGGAGCAATGACCGACGGCGTCCAGCGCTGACGGCGGCGCGGTGCCTTGCAGCACCCGATGGAGCGCTTCGTGACCTTCGCCTTCGGCCGCCGCGGCGAGGTGCGCCGCGCTGATCGCGCTGGTCGCGGCGGCGAGGCGCGGCTGCAGCCAGCGCCAGAGCGCGCCGGCCTGCGCGTCGCGCGCGAGCGCGTGCAGCGCGATCAGCATGCCGCCGAGGTAGTCGTCCCCCGAAGGGGTCAGCCCCGGTCCGAGCCCGATCAGGGCCGCGGCCGGATTGGGCACGGCGAGGCCGTGCCGCAGCCATTCCTCGAGCGCTTCGAGCGCGGGCTGCGCGTGAGTCGCGAGCGCGTTGTATTGCCCGGCGAGGAGGCAACCGAGGCCTTCGTCCGGGACTCGCGCGTCCGCCACCGAAACGAACTTCACCGGCAGGGCGTCGGGTCGCCAGACCGGGCCGACGGAAACGGCGACGCGCGCGCCTAGCGCCGCCGGCTGGAAGTCGTCGACCAGCGCGTTGAGCGGGCCGCGGCCGAGGGAAGCGTCGCCGATGCAGGCGTAGCGGCCGTCGCGAAAACGGAGGTAGAAGCTGCGCCGGAACGCGGCGCATACCTCGCCTTCGCCGAGCGCCAGGGCGTCGCGGGCGAAGCGCCCCGCGCTAGCCGCGAACAACGTGGGTGCCGCTCGAGCCGTCGAGCGCGGCGCGCGCCCGCTCGAGGTGGGCGATGATCGCCCGCTCGCCGCCCGCCTCGATGTGGCGGATCGCGGCCTCGACTTTCGGCGCCATGCTGCCCTTGCCGAACTGCCCGGCGCGCTGCAGCGCCTTCAGCTCCGTCAGCGTGACCGTGTCGAGGTCGCGCTGCTTGGGCGTGCCGAAGTCGACCGCCACGCGCTCCACCGCGGTCAGGATCAGCAGCGTCTTCAGCTTGAGCGCGCGGGCGAGCACCACCGAGGTGAAGTCCTTGTCGACCACCGCCTCGACGCCCTGCCAGTCGCCGTTCGGCGCGCGCACCACCGGGATGCCGCCGCCGCCGCCGGCGATCACCACCGCGCCGGTGTCGAGCAGCGCCTCGATCATGTGCAGGTTGATCACGCCGCGCGGCTCCGGCGAGGGCACGCAATGGCGCCAGCCGCGGCCGGCGTCCTCCATCATGCGCCAGCCCTGCTGCTCGTAGCGCGCGGCCTCCTCCTTCGAGAAGAACGGCCCCACCGGCTTGGACGGCGCGTGGAACGCGGGATCGGCCGGGTCGACCTGCACCTGCGTGAGCACGCACGCCGTCTGGCGCAGCATGCCGGCGCGGCGCATGGCGTTCTCCAGCGCCTGCATCAGGATGTAGCCGATGCCGCCCTGGCTGTGCGCGACGCAGACGTCGAGCCGCATCGGCGGGATCGCCTCGCGCGTCATCATCATGCGCAGCAGGATCTTGCCGACCACCGGCCCGTTGCCGTGGGTGATCAGCAGGCGGTTCTCCTTCTGCACCAGCGGCAGCAGCACGCGCGCCGCGCGCTCGGCGACCTGCTCCTGCTCCTCCTGCGTGCCGCGGATGTTGTCCGGGTGGGTGGCGTTGCCGCCGATGGCGACTAGGAGCGAGTCGGCCATGGTCAGCGCAGCACGGCCTTGAGCGCCTGCAGCGTGCGCTGCACCGCGTCTTCGCGCGCGTTGTAGCCCATCGTGCCGATGCGCCAGATCTTGCCGTGCAGCGGCCCGAAAGAGGTGCCGATCTCGATGTCGTGGGCCTCGAGGAGCTCGCGCCGTACGCGCTCGCCGTCCACGCCCTGCGGGATGTAGACGCCGGTGACGTTCGGCATCTTGTGCGACTGGTCGCCGAACAGCTCCAGGCCCATGGCGCGCAATCCGTCCGCCAGGATCTTCGAAACCCTTGCGTGCCGCGCGAACGCGCTCTGCAGTCCCTCCTGCAGCACCACGCGGGCGCACTCGCGGGCGGCGTACAGCATGCTGGTGGCCTCGGTGTGGTGGTTGAGCGCCTTGTCCGACCAGTAGTCCATGATCATCGCCAGGTCAAAATAGTTTGAGGCGATCATGGGGCCGTCCCCGGCCCTGTACTTGTTGTCTTGCAGTCCCTTCTCTATGTGTCGTCTGCGGTAGATCCTGCGCTCCGCGCGCTCGTTTAATGTGAGCGGGGCGCTGCCCGACGGACCGCCCATGCACTTCTGCAGGCCCGCGGTCACCACGTCGAGGTGCCAGCGGTCGACGGGCAGGTCCATGCCGCCGAGCGTCGCCGTGGCGTCGACGTAGAGCAGGGCATCGTGCTCGCGGCACAGCCGGCCGAGCGCTTCCAGCGGCTGCGCCATGGTGGTCGAGGTGTCGCCATGGCAGACGGCGACGATCCGCGGCCGCACATCGAGGATGGATTTTCTCAGCTGCTGATCCGTGAAAACCGTACCCCATTCGGTTTCCAGGGTGCGCACGTCCGCGCCGCAGCGCCGGGCGATCTCGGCCAGCAGGTGGCCGAAGCGGCCGAACACCGGCACCAGCACCCGGTCGCCGGGCTCGATCAGCGAGACCAGCGCCGCCTCGATGCCGGCGCGCGCGGTGCCGTCGATGAGCAGCGTCCAGCGGTTCTCGGTCTGGAACACGCCGCGGTAGAGCGCCGAGGTCTGCTTCATGTACTCGCGGAACTTCGGGTCGAACTGGCCGAGCAGCGGCGCAGCCATCGCCTGCAGCACGCGCGGATGGGCATTGATCGGGCCGGGGCCCATCAGCAGGCGCTGCGGCGGGTCGAGGTTCTCGAACAGCTCAGCTTCCATTGGACGTGACCCTAAGAGGCAGGATGGTGCTTCAGCCAGTGGCGCGCGATGTCGATGCGGCGTGTCACCCAGACCTTTTTGCTTCTCACGTAACGCATGAACCGTTCCAGGGACGCGAGGCGGCCGGGACGGCCGACGAGCCTGCAGTGCAGCCCGACCGACATCATGCGGCCGCCTTCCGCGTAAAGGACGTCGAAGGAGTCCTTGAGGTACGAAAAGAACTGATCGCCGGAATTGAAACCCTGCGCGGTGGCGAAGCGCATGTCGTTGGCGTCGAGCGTGTACGGCACCACGAGCTGCGCCTTGCCGTACCGGGCGTCGTACCACGGCAGGTCGTCGCTGTAGTCGTCCGCGTCGTAGACGAAGCCGCCGTCCTCGACCACCAGCTTGCGCGTGTTCGGGCTGGTGCGGCCGGTGTACCAGCCGAGCGGCCGCTCGCCGGTGAGGCGCCGGTGGATCTCGATCGCGCGCCGCATGTGCTCGCGCTCCTCGTCGATCGGCACGGACTGGTAGTTGATCCAGCGCCAGCCGTGGCTCGCGATCTCGTGCCCCGCCTCGAGCATCGCTTCGACCGCGGCGGGGTTGCGCTCCATCGCCATCGCCACGCCGTACACGGTGAGCGGCAGCTTGTAGCGCGCGAACAGGTTGAGGATGCGCCACACGCCGGCGCGCGAGCCGTACTCGTAGATCGACTCCATCGACATGTGGCGCACGCCCTCGAGCGGCTGCGCGCCGACGATCTCGGAGAGGAACGCCTCCGACGCCCGGTCGCCGTGCAGGATCGCGTTTTCGCCGCCCTCCTCGTAGTTGAGGACGAAGTTGAGCGCGACGCGCGCGCCGCCGGGCCACTTGGCCTTGGGCGGATTGGCGCCGTAGCCGACCAGGTCACGCGGATAGGTGTCGTTCACTTCTTCGCTTCAAAGTGGGAAATGAAGTTCATCAATACCCGGGCACCGATACCGGCGTCCTCCGGCGTGATGGACTCGGCCGGGTTGTGGCTGATGCCGCCCTTGCAGCGCACGAACAGCATCGCGATGTCGGCGATCGACTTCAGCGCCATGCCGTCGTGGCCGGCGCCCGAAGGCAGGCGGCGCACGCGCAGGCCCTCGGCCGCGACCGCGCGGTCCATCTGCTCCATCAGCCAGCCCGCGCACGGCGCGACGCCGAGCTCCTGCAGGTTCTCGATCTCGACCAGCAGCTTGCGCTTCTGGCAGATCGCGGTGATCTCGCGCCTGATCTCGGCCACGCACGCGTGCCGGAGCTCGTCGCGCGGCGCGCGCACGTCGATCGTGAACACCGCCTTGCCCGGGATGACGTTGATCGCTCCCGGGCTCGCCTCGATGCGCCCGACGGTGGCGACCAGCTCCGGGTCGCGCGCGGCGACGCGCTCCACCAGCAGCACGCACTCGGCGGCGGCGGCCAGCGCGTCGCGCCGCAGGCGCATCGGCACCGTTCCGGCGTGGCCCGCCATCCCCGACAGCGTGGCGCGCAGCCGCGAGAAGCCGTTGATCGCCGTCACCACGCCCACCGGCAGGCCTTCGGCCTCCAGCACCGGCCCTTGCTCTATATGCAGCTCGGCGTAGGCCAGCAGATCGGCCTTTTTCCGCGCAACTTCGGGAATGCGTTTCGGATCGAGCCCGAAATCGTGCAGGGCGGCCTCCAGCGTCTTGCCCTGCGGATCCTTCACGCGCAGGTTTGCCGGGTCGAACGCACTCGCTACCGCTCGGCTGCCGAGCATCGTGGTGCCGAAGCGCACGCCTTCCTCGTCGCCGAAGCCGATGACCTCGAGCGCGAAAGGAAGCCTCTTCTTCTGCGCGTTCAAAGCGTGGACGCACTCGATCGCGCTGATCACGCCGAGAATGCCGTCGTACCTGCCCGCGTCGCGCACCGTGTCGAGGTGCGAGCCCAGCATGAGGCAGGCGAGCCCGGGGCGGTCGCCTTCATACCGCCCGGCGGCGTTGCCGATCGCGTCGAGCCGCGCCTGCATGCCGGCCTCGCGCATCCAGCCGAGCACCAGCTCGTTCGCCGCGCGCTGCTCGGGCGAGAGGAACACGCGCGTCAGGCCGCCGGGCAGCTCGCTGTGGCGCGCGAGCGCGTCGCAGCGCTGCATGATGCGGTCGGCGGAAATCATCGGGCAAATAGTATGTATATTGCCGCCGACATGCACGTTCCGCAGGACAGGCAGGCGTTCGTCGCGCGCTTCGGCGGCGTGTTCGAGCATTCGCCGTGGGTCGCCGAGCGCGCGTGGGAGAAGCGGCCGTTCGCGTCCGTCGAGGCTCTGCACCGGGCGATGGTCGAAACCGTTTCGCGGGCGAAGCGTGCGGAGCAGTTGGCCATGATATGCGCGCACCCCGAGCTCGCCGGCCGCGAGGCAAAGGCGGGCGAGCTGACGGCGGACTCTTCGAGCGAGCAGGCGCGCCTCGGCTTTACCTCGCTCAGCCGTGACGAATTCCTCAGAATGGGCGAGCTCAACCGCCGCTATCGCGAGAAATTCGGCTTTCCCTGCATCGTCGCGCTTCGCTTGCACGCGAACCGGGCGGGCGTGATGGCTGAAATGGAGCGCCGCCTCGGCAATAATGCGGAAACGGAGCTCGCCACGGCGCTCGAGCAGATCGGCCACATCGCGCGCGGCCGTCTGGAGAAGCTTCTAGGGGAGGGGTGATGGGCAGGTTGACGACCCACGTGCTCGACACGGCGAACGGCAGGCCCGGCGCCGGCATGAAGATCGAGCTCTCGGTCTTCGAGGGGCAGGCCTGGAAGCACCTGAAGACGGTGACGACCAACAAGGACGGGCGCGCCGACCAGCCGCTGCTGGAGGGCGATGCGTTTCGCGCCGGCAGCTACGAGCTGCTGTTTCACGTCGGCGCGTACTTCGGGCAGAACGCCTTCCTCGACAAGGTGCCGGTGCGCTTTGGCATAGCCGATGCTTCGGCTCACTACCACGTCCCGCTGCTGTGCTCGCCGTGGGGCTACACGACGTACAGGGGCAGCTGAGGGTTGGAGGCCTACTTCCTCGAGTGGCTGAACCTGCTGGTGCGCTGGGCCCACGTCATCGTCGGCATCGCGTGGATCGGCGCGTCGTTCTATTTCATCTGGCTCGATAACCACCTCGAGCCGTCGCAGGATCCGAAACTCGCCGGGGAGATCTGGGCGATCCACGGCGGCGGCTTCTACCAGGCGCGCAAGTTCAGCCTCGCACCGGACCGGCTGCCCGCAACGCTGCACTGGTTCAAGTGGGAGGCGTACTGGACCTGGCTCACCGGCTTCGCGCTGCTCGCGCTGATGTACTACGCGCAGGCCGAGCTCTACCTGATCGATCCCGCGGTCATGGCGCTGTCCAAGGCGACGGCCATCGGCCTGAGCGTCGGCCTGCTGATCGTCGGACTGATCGCGTACGAGGCGGTGTGCCGCTCGCCTCTCGCCAGGAACGACAACCTGCTGGCGGCGGTCCTGCTGCTGCTCCTCGCGCTCACGGCGTGGGGGCTGACCAAGCTGTTCAGCGGCCGCGGCGCGTTCATCCACTTCGGCGCGATCCTCGGCACGATCATGGCGGCG
>DASUZH010000315.1:0-4385 GCA_036376975.1 Burkholderiales bacterium
CCGGCGGGCAGGGCGAGCGCGACGCCGATCACCCCGGCGCTGAGCACGCCGCCGCTGGCGAAGCGGCGCAGCGCGAGCCGCAGCGCCTGCCGGTGCTGGCGCAGCCACGCCGTCATGCGATGCGCCCCTGATCGAGCTTGAGGATGCGGCCGGCGTAGCGCTCGACCAGCGCCAGGTCGTGCGTCGCGATCAGCACCGTCACGCCGACCTGGCGGAAGGCGACGAAGATGTCGAGCACGCGCGCCGCCGCTTCGGCGTCGAGGTTGGCGGTCGGCTCGTCGGCGATCAGCACCGCCGGCCGGTTCACCACCGCGCGCGCGATGGCGACGCGCTGCTGCTCGCCGCCGGAGAGCTGGATCGGGTTGGCGTGCTCGCGCCCCGCGAGCCCCACCTTGTCGAGCGCCGCGCGCACGCGGCGCGCCGCCTCGCGCGGCGCCTGCCCCGCGAAGGCGAGGGGCAGCATCACGTTGTCGAACACGCTGCGGTCGTAGAGCAGCTTCTGGTCCTGGAACACCAGGCCGAGGTTGCGCCGCAGGTAGGGCACCGCGGCGCGCTTGAGCGAGGCGACGTTCTGCCCGTTGACGATCACCGAGCCCGAGGTCGGCCGCTCGATCGCCGGGATCAGCTTGAGCAGCGTCGACTTGCCGGCGCCGGAGCGGCCGATGAGGAAGGCGAGCTCGCCCGCCTCGAGCGCGAAGCTGACGTCGCGCAGCGCCTCCTGCCCGCCGGGATAGCGCTTGGCGACGGCGGAGAAGCTAACCAATCAGCGCCTCGGCGAAGTCGCGCGCCGCGAACGGGCGCAGGTCGTCGATGCTTTCGCCCACGCCGACGAACAGCACCGGCACCGGGCGCTCCTTGGCGATGGCGCAGATCGCGCCGCCCTTCGCGGTGCCGTCCAGCTTGGTGATGATCAGCCCGGTCAGGCCGAGCGCGTCGTCGAACGCCTTCACCTGGGCGAGCGCGTTCTGCCCGGTGTTCGCGTCGAGCACCAGCAGGACCTCGTGCGGCGCCTCGGCTTGCGCCTTCGCCGCGACGCGCTTCACCTTGCGGATCTCCTCCATCAGGTGGAGCTGCGTCGGCAGCCGGCCGGCGGTGTCGGCGATCACCACGTCGGCGCCGCGCGCGCGCGCCGCGCTGATCGCGTCGAAGGTGACCGCGCCGGGGTCGCCCGACTGCTGCGCGATGACCGGCACGCCGTTGCGCTCGCCCCACACCACCAGCTGCTCGCGCGCGGCGGCGCGAAACGTGTCGCCGGCGGCCAGCAGCGGGCGGCAGCCTTGCGCCTGCAGCCACTTCGCCAGCTTGCCGATGGAGGTGGTCTTGCCCGAGCCGTTCACGCCCGCAACCATGATCACGAAAGGTCTGGCTGCTTTTACATCGAGTTTCCTCTCCAGGGGAAGGAGCAATTCCGCGATTGCGTCCTTCAGAGCGCGTTTCAGCGCGTCGCCGTCGTCGAGCTTCTGCTTGCGCAGCGCCGCGATCAGCGACCGGGTCGCCGCGACGCCGCAGTCGGCCTGCAGGAGCGCGGCCTCCAGATCCTCGAACAGCGCCTCGTCGACCTTGCGGCGCGTGAGCAGCTCGGAAACCGGAGTATTGAGAACGTCCCGCGTGCGCGCGAGGCCTGCCTTGAGGCGCGCCGCCCAGGAAAGCGCTGCTACCATGGATAAATGCATTCTAACAAGGTGCGCATCATCGGCGGCGAGCACCGCGGGCGGCGCATCGAGGTGGCCGACCGCCCCGGCCTGCGGCCGACGCCCGACCGCGTGCGCGAGACCCTGTTCAACTGGCTCGGCCAGCGGCTCGACGGCCTCGCCTGCCTCGACCTGTTCGCCGGCAGCGGCGCGCTCGGCTTCGAGGCGGCCTCGCGCGGCGCTTCGCGCGTGGTGATGGTGGAGAACGACCGCACAGCGTTCCGCGCGCTGGAGGAGGCGCGCAGCACGATCGGCTTCGGGACGGTGGAGCTGCACTTCGGGGATGCTTTCGACTACCTGAAGGGCGCAGGCGCTTTCGACGTGGTATTCCTCGATCCGCCGTTCGGGCAGAACTCCCTCGCGGCGGTGCTCGAGCGCCTGCCGCCACGCCTCGCGCCCCGCGCGCGCGTGTACGCCGAGGCGCCCGAGCCGGTTGCGGCGCCGGGCTGGGGCGAGCTCAGACGCTCGCGCGCCGGGCAGGTAAGCTACCAACTTCTTGAATGGAGCGGCCATGATCAAGGCGGTCTACCCGGGAACGTTTGACCCGCTGACGCGCGGCCACGAGGACCTGGTGCGCCGCGCCGTGCGCCTGTTCGACACGGTGGTGCTGGCGGTCGCGGAAAGCACCGCCAAGCGCACCTTCTTCACGCTCGAGGAGCGCGTTGCGATGGCGCGCGAGGTGCTCGCCGACGTGAAGAACGTGCAGTTCGTCGGCTTCAAGGGCCTGCTCACCGACTTCGTGCGCCAGCAGAAGGCGGTGGTCGTGCTGCGCGGCCTGCGTGCGGTGTCGGACTTCGAGTACGAGTTCCAGCTCGCCGGCATGAACCGCCATCTGTTTCCCGAAATGGAAACGGTGTTCCTCACGCCGTCGGAGCAGCACATGTTCATCTCGGCGACGCTGGTGCGCGAGATCGCCACGCTCGGCGGCGACGTGGCGCAGTTCGTCCATCCGAGCGTCGCGCGGCGCCTGAAGGAAAAGGTCAGCTCTGGCAGGTAGGGCAGTAGAAGGTCGAGCGCTGACCCTGCACCACGCGCCGGACCTTCGCGCCGCAGCGCCGGCACGGCTTGCCTTCGCGGTCGTAGACCCAGTGCCGCTGCTGGAAATAGCCGCTGGCGCCGTCCGCGCCGACGAAGTCGCGCAGCGTCGAGCCGCCTGCGCGGATCGCCTTCTGCAGCGTGTGCTTGATCGCCGCAGACAGCTGCCTGCTTTTCTCCAGAGAAATTTTTCCGGCCGGCTTGCGCGGATCGATGCCGGCGCGGAACAGGCTTTCGCTCGCGTAAATGTTGCCGACGCCGACGATGAGGCGCGCGTCCATCACCAGCAGCTTGATCGCGGTGCGTCGGCCGCGGGTGAGGGCGTACAGGCGCTTCGCGTCGAGCGCGCGCGACAGCGGCTCGATGCCGAGGTGGGCGATGAGCTTGTGGCCGCTCGGGTCGCCGGGCGCCCAGAGCACCGCGCCGAAGCGGCGCGGGTCGCGCAGCCGCAGCAGGCGGTCGCCGAGCAGCAGGTCGAAATGGTCGTGCTTGCCCGCCGGCGTGTCCGGGGGCAGCACGCGCAGGCTGCCCGACATGCCCAGGTGCAGGATCAGGTGGCCGTCGCCGCAATCGACCAGCAGGTACTTGCCGCGCCGGTTCACCGCCCGCACCGTGCGGCCGGCGAGGCGGCGCACGCCCGCGTCGATCGGCCAGCGCAGCCGCGCCTCGCGCACCGCGACGCCCGAGATCACGCGCCCGGCGAGCTGGGTCGCGAGGCCGCGGCGGGTGACTTCGACTTCGGGCAGCTCGGGCATCTGCGGAAAAGGGCGGCTTGTGCGGGGCACCAAATATACCTAAGATGGGTCGAACCCAGATGCTGAAATCCCTCTCCCGCCTCGCAGTCGCCGCGGCATTGGCTTGTGCCGTCGCTCCCGCCGCCGCGCAGAGCAAGAAGAGCGCGCCGCCGCCGGCCGCCGAGCTGAGCGAAACCAACCTGTACGAGTTCCTGCTCGGCGAGATCGCGCTGCAGCGCGGCGACGCCGGCCTCGCCGCGCAGACTTACTTCGACCTCGCCAAGCGCACGCGCGATCCGCGCATCGCACGCCGCGCGGTGGAAGTGGCGAACCATGCACGCATGACCGACCTCGCGCTGCAGGCGGCCAAGCTGTGGAACGAGATCGAGCCGGCGTCGGCGCAGACCATCCAGGTCCTCGCGGCGATGCTGGTCAGCGCGAAGCGGGTCGACGAGGCCGAGCCGTACCTGGTGAAGCTGCTCGCCGCCGACGGCGTCAACGTCGAGAACGGCTTCCTGCAGCTCAACCGCCTGCTCGCCGCGAACCCGGACAAGGCGGCGAACCTGCGCGTGGTGCGCAACCTCGCGGCGCGCTACCCGCAGCTGGCATCGGCGCAGTTCGCCGTAGCGCAGGCCGCCAGCCTCGCCGGCAACGACGCCGCGGCGCTCGAAGCCATCCGCCGCGCGCAGACGCTGCGCCCGGAGTGGGAGACGGCGGCGATTTTCGAGGCGCAGGTGCTGCAGAAGCGCTCGCCAGCCGAGGCCGCCAAGCGGCTCGGCGAGTTCGTCGAGAAGAACCCGGCGTCGCGCGAGGCGCGCATCAACTACGCGCGCGTGCTGGTGCTCGACAAGCGCTACCCCGAGGCGCGCAAGCAATTCGAAGCCCTGCTGGCGGCGAGCCCCGGCAACGCCGAGGTGGTCTACGC
>DASUZH010000316.1:0-2804 GCA_036376975.1 Burkholderiales bacterium
CCCGGAGCGCAACGTGCGCCTGGTGTCGTTCGCGATCCACTGGATCAAGGCCGAGATCCACGAGTACATCCTGCGCAACTGGCGGCTGGTGAAGGTCGCCACCACCAAGGCGCAGCGCAAGCTGTTCTTCAACCTGCGCTCGATGAAGAGCGGCCTCGCGCCGCTGTCGCAGAAGGACGTCAAGCACATCGCCAGCGAGCTCAGGGTGAAGCCCGAGGAGGTCACCGAGATGGAGACCCGCCTCGCCGGCCAGGAAGTGGCGTTCGAGGCCGACAGCGACGACGAGGAGGCCTACGCCCCGGTGCACTACCTCGCCGCCGACCACGAGTCCGAGCCGCTGCAGGTGCTGGAGGCGAAGCAAGCCGAGGAGAACAAGACCGCGGGCCTCGAGTCCGCCCTCACCAGCCTCGATCCGCGCAGCCGGCGCATCATCGAGGCGCGCTGGCTGCGGGAAAAGGACGCCGCCACGCTGCACGACCTGGCCGCCGAGTTCAACGTCTCAGCCGAGCGCATCCGCCAGATCGAGGTGAAAGCCCTCGAGAAGATGCGCAAGGCGCTCCCCGCGCCCGCCTAGTTCTTCTCCCTCAGCAGCGCCCTCAGGTCGTCGGGCAGATCGGCGCCGATGCGGTCGTGCTTCACGAACAGCCGCAGCCGCCCCTGCGGGTCGATGACGTAGCTCTGCGCGCTGTGGTCGACGGTGTAGGTGTCGCCGGTCTTGCGCTTCTCGGCGTAGATCTTGAATTCCCTGGTCACGCGCTTGGTCGCGTCGGCGTCGCCGTACAGGCCGAGGAAGCTCGGGTCGAAGGCCGGCACGTACTTGGCGAGCGCATCGCGCGTGTCGCGCTCCGGGTCGACGCTGACGAACAGCACCTGCACGCGCTGCGCGTCGGGTCCGAGGGTCTTGATCGCCTGCGACAGCTCGGCGAGCGTAGTCGGGCAGAAGTCGGGGCAGTGGGTGAAGCCGAAGAACACGATCACCACCTTGCCGCGGAAATCCTCCAGCTTGCGCGGCTTGCCGGTGTGGTCGGTCAGCTCGAGCGCCTTGCCGTAGTCGGCGCCGGTGATGTCGGTGCTCTTGAACTTCGGCCCGCTGTCGCAGCCGGCGAGCGCCAGCAGGCTACAGGTAGTGATCGACCAGAAGAGCTGCAAATAGCGCCGCAAGGTAGAGGATCGAGTAGCGAAAGGTTTTCTGCGCGAGCGCATCGCTGTAGCTGAGGTAGATGCGCACGGCATAGCCGATGAACGCGCCTCCCAGCGCGAGCGCGGCGAGAAGGTAGAGCGGTCCGCTCATGCGGATGACGTAGGGCATCAGGCTGACGCCGAACAGGATCAGCGTGTAGAGCAGCACCTGCAGGCGGGTGTAGGCCTTGCCGTGGGTCACCGGCAGCATCGGCACGCCGGCCTTGGCGTAGTCCTCGGTGCGGTACAGCGCGAGCGACCAGAAGTGCGGCGGCGTCCAGGCGAAGATGATCAGGAACAGCACCATCGCCTCGATCGTCACCTGGCCGGTCACCGCGGCCCAGCCGAGCACCGGCGGCATGGCGCCCGAGGCGCCGCCGATGACGATGTTCTGCGGCGTGGCCGGCTTGAGCAGGACGGTGTAGACCACGGCGTAGCCGATGAAGGTGGCGACGGTGAGCCACATGGTGAGCAGGTTGACGAAGTACGCCAGCAGCCAGAGTCCGAGTCCGCCGAGCGCGCCGGCGAACACCAGGGTCTGCGCCGCCGTAAGCTCGCCGCGCGCCAGCGGGCGCCAGCTGGTGCGGCTCATCTTGGCGTCGATCTTCTGCTCGACCAGGCAGTTGATCGCGGCGGCGGCGCCGGCGACGAATGCAATGCCGACGGTGCCGGCGAGCAGGACCTGCAGCGGCACCATTCCCGGGGTGGCGAGGAACATGCCGATCACCGCGGTGAACACGATCAGCGACACGACGCGCGGCTTGGTGAGCGCGTAGAACGCGCGCAGCCGGCTCGGCAAGCTTTCGGAAAGGACCTGCGTGTTCACCGGGAAGGACGTAAGCCGCGGAAAGAGAAAAAGTTTAGCACGACGACGGAGAGCAGCAGAAGCGCGGCGCCCGCGTTGTGCGCGGCGGCGAGCCACAGCGGCAGGCTGAAGGCGACGTTGGCGATGCCGAGCGAGACCTGCAGCGCGAGCAGCACCAGGATCTCGCTCGATACCGTCGGCAGGACGGCCCGCGCCCTGAGGGCGGCCCAGGCGGCGACCGCCGTCGCCACCAGCGCGAACACGCGGTGCGTCCAGTGGATCGCGGTGAGCGCTTCGTTCGTGAGCAGCTCGCCTTGCGCGGTCTGGCCGAGCTCGCGCACGACGTGGAAAGCGTTGCCGAAATCCATCGGCGGGACGAGCTGGCCGCGGCACAGCGGCAGGTCGGGGCAGGCCAGCGCGGCGTAGTTCGCGCTCACCCATCCGCCAAGCGCGATCTGAACGGCGATCGCAAGCAGCGCCATCGCTGCCGGGACCCGCAGCGCGCGCGCCTCGGACGCGGGCACGTGCCGCCTGTGCAGCAGGTTGTACCAGGCGAGCAGCGCGAAGATCGTCATCCCGCCGAGCAGGTGTGCGGTGACGATCGCCGGCTTGAGGAGCAGCGTCACGGTCCACATGCCAAGCGCCGCCTGGAAGACCACGAGCACGACGATGCCGGCGGCGAGCTCCGGCGCCTTCCTGTGCCTGAACGCGAGGAAGGCCATGACCACCAGCAGGATGCCGAGCGTGCCCGCGAGGTAGCGGTGCCCCATTTCCTTCCACTGTTTGGCGAGCGGGTGGCCGTCGGCGACTTCCGCCGGCA
>DASUZH010000317.1:0-2690 GCA_036376975.1 Burkholderiales bacterium
CAAGCCATGCAGGTCCGCGGCCTGCACTCCGGCTCCATGCACATGCCACCGACCCGGGCCAGGGTTGTGGCAAAGATAGGTCACGATCCAGTGTCCGGCTACGCTGACTGAGACACGGCAGCAGATTCCCCAGACCACCCATGCCCATCCTCCAACCAGGTAGAGAACCAGCGCCAGCGGAAGCTGCTGCAGCATCCAGGTCCTCTCCATCCACGTGAGCCAGGGATCGTCGAGCAGGTCCTTCTCGATCTCGAACGACGGCGGCCGCACGAACTCGAAGCGACAGGTCAACTGCCAGCACGCGTCGATGAGCAGCGAGCGCCGATGGGAGAAGAAGTCGTGGCATGACGGCAGGCGTTGGGCCCAGTCGCGCAAGTCATGAATCCTCAGGATGCCGAAAGGGCCCGCCATGCCTACTAGGACGCCCAGGTAGGTGAGCAGCCGTGCGAGCCACCGGGGACAGTCGAAGGAGCGATGGATCAGCCATCGGTGCATGCCCACGGAATGACCCAGCAACAGCGTGCAGTAGGTCAGGACGACAAACAGCGCAAGTACGTCGAGGCTTATGGTGGCGGGACCTGCTACCAGGGCCACAGCGAGCATGCCGGTGTTCCAGCATGACTTGCGCGGGTCCCACACTACACGGCCTGCGGTGGCGCTGGCGTTCCGATCTCCTACGCGCCAGACGTCTTTGCGCACGCGACTACGCGATTTCCGGACGACGCTTCCAGACGTGCGTCGCCTGCTCGAACGCGTGCGCGAGCTGCAGCACGCCGAAGTCGTCGCGATAGCGGCCGACGATCTGGATGCCCACCGGCAGCCCATCGGGCGTGAAGCCAGCAGGCACCGAAATCGCTGGGTGGCTGGTGATGGTGATGTAGTAGCAGCTCTTCATCCAGTCGAGGTAGTTTCCCATCTTCACGCCGGCCACCTCGCGCGGCCACTCGGTTGTGACCGGGTAGGGCGGCAGCTGGTTCACGGGACAGACCAGGAAGTCGTACTCCTCGAGGAAGGTCCTCATCCGGTGGAACAGCGCCGAGCGCAGCGTCTCTGCGCGGCCGACGTCCTCCGCCGTGCGGCGCTTGCCTTCCTCGATGTTCCAGATCACCGTGTCCTTCAGCTTGTCGCGGTGGTCCTTCAGCAGCGCGCCGACTTTGTGGAAGAAGCCGACCGCGCGCAGGGTTTCGAAGGATTCGGTGGCGCCGCTGAAATCTGGCTCGGCGTCTTCTATGACGCAGCCGAGATCCTTGAAGACCTTTCGTTGCGCTTCGACGACCTGCGTGACCGAGGACTCGAAAGGCAAGCCGCCGAGATCCTTCGACCATGCGATGCGGACCTTCTTGAAGCTGCGCTTGAGCGGTTTGAGGAAGACCTCTCCCGGCTCGGTGATGGTCGTCGGCGCGCGCGGATCGGGCCCGGCCATGCCGGAGAGGATGAAGGCGCAGTCGTCGACGGTGCGCGCGATCGGGCCGAGCGTGGAGAGCGTGTTCCACACGTTGCCTTCGGGATACGCCGAGACGCGGCCCGGCGTCGGGCGGAAGCCGACGACGTTGCAGTAGTTGCCGGGGTTGCGCAGGCTGGCGGCGAGGTCGCCGCCGTCGGCGAAGGGCAGCATGCCGCTCGCCACGGCCGCCGCGGCGCCGCCGGAGGAGCCGCCGGCGGTTTTCGTCAGGTCGTAGGGATTCTTGGTCGAGCCGAACACCTTGTTGAAGGTCTGGCTGCCGGCGCCGAACTCCGGCGTGTTGGTCTTGCCGAGGGTGACGATGCCCGCGGCGCTCAGGCGTTGCACCAGGGCGCCGTCTTCACCAGCTATGTTGTCTTTGTAGATTAAAGAGCCAAAAGTGGTGCGGATGCCTTTGGTGGGCATCAGGTCCTTGTAGGCGATCGGCAGGCCGGCGTAGCGGCTCTTGCGGTCCGCCTTCTTCGCCGCCTTGAGCGCCAGCTCGGGCGTGAAGGTGACGATCGCGTTGACCTTCGGGTTGACGCGCTCGATCTGCGCGATGAAGGCCTTGACCACCTCCGTGGCGGAGAGCTTGCGCTGCTGGATCAGCCGCGCAAGCTTCCGTGCCGGAGTAAAGCAGATTTCGTTCAGCAACCTTTGGTGCAACGGCCGTTGCCGTCGAACTCCATCGTCCTGCCGCTCAGCGGGATGTGCACCGGCATCTTCGCCGCCTTGACGAAGGCCGCGGTCTTGCTGGTTTCGACCAGCTTGCCGTTCACCGTCGCCGGCTCGTTGACGTGGGTGGCGATCACCGAGGCCGGCTTCACCAGCTCGTTCACCACGTAGGCCGACTCGACCGGGCCGGTGGTGAAGGGGAAGCCGCCGATGTTCATCACCGCCAGGTTGGCCTTGTAGTGGCCGCGCACCACGAGGTCCTGCTCGGCGGTGATGCCGGTGTCGCCGGACAGGTAGGCGGTGAGGCCGTTGCTGAAGCGCAGCACGAAGCCGCCGGGCTCGCCGACGTACGCGGTCAGCCCGGCCGCCTCGAGCGCCTTCGCCTGCTCGGGCGGCAGGAAGGCGGGCGGCAGGCCGTTCGAGTGCACCGCCGGCACGCCGGCCACCATCACCTTGCCGACCATGGTCTGCGCGCCGAAGCGCACCAGGCGCACCAGCTTGGCCGGGTCGCCGCCGAGCGAGCGCACCTTGGCGGAGAGGAACGAGCCCATCTCGCCGCCGACGATCATCGGCG
>DASUZH010000318.1:0-3226 GCA_036376975.1 Burkholderiales bacterium
GATCTGCGCGTTGGACAGGCCCTGGTTGTAGGCGTAAAGGGGCACTGCGAGCCAGGTCATCCCCAGCCCGAAATTCCAGGCCGCGGAGGCGAGGAAGAAAAAAGCGTGATGCACGTCACATTGTCTCAGCGCCCTGTAAGCGCCGGTCGGGCGTTTCGACCAAGCGGCATGAGGACACTCGCCGCCTTGCTGGGGACATTGTCAATGTTTGTGAGCGCGGCCCATGGGGCTGAATGCACCGCGGTGTCGGGGCCCGGCACCGCCGCCCTGGTCGAGCTGTACACGTCCGAGGGCTGCAGCAGCTGCCCCCCTGCCGACCGCTGGCTCTCGGGCCTGGCGGCCGGCGGCAAGGTGCCGGGGAGCGTGGTGCCCCTCGCATTGCACGTCGATTACTGGGACTACATCGGCTGGAAGGATCCGTACGCGAAGCGCGAGTTCTCGCTGCGCCAGCGCAAGCTGTCTCAGCTGCAGCGCATGGCCCTGGTCTATACGCCCCAGGTGCTGCTGCAGGGTCGGGATTTCCGCGGCTGGGGAACGCCGGCCTTCGATGCCGCGGTGGCCAGGATCACGGCGCAGCCGGCCAAAGCGCAGATTTCGCTCGCCGTCCGGCCGACTACCGGCCGCACCCTCGAAGTGGAGGCCGGCGCGATGCTGCTGGACGCGAGCCAGCAGGCCGATGCGGCTCTCTACCTTGCGGCGTATGAGAGCCGTCTGTCGAGCAAGGTGACCGCGGGGGAGAACCGCGGGCGCACGCTGGCGCACGACTACGTGGTGCTCGAGTGGCAGGGCCCCTTCGGCTTCGGTCCGGGGGCCAAGGTGCTCGAGCGACGCGCGCTGGCCCTGCTGCCGCGGGCCGAACCGGGCGCCTCGGGCGTCGTCGGCTTCGTGCAGAACCGCCGCACCACCGAGGTGCTGCAGGCCCTGATGCTGCCCGCCTGCCGGGGCTGAGCGCCAGGCAGCGTTTCGGCTTCCCGCAGACCTCGGGTATATTCCCGCGGGATTAGGGGATCCGCCCCGTCGGGCGGATCAGCGCCCGTGCCTGGAGGCCGGGGGCTCAATAGGGAGCGTCCATGCAAGCGACGCAGATCCGGCAAAAGGACGGCGTCTTCTACTTCGTGAACTACCCGGCCAAGGAGCTGCTGGGTAAGGTGCGTTTCATCAGCCGTTTCTACGGCGAGGGCGAGGAGATCGCGCCCGGGCGCATCTCCGAGGACGACGACATCGCCCAGTTCATCGCCAAGATCGAGAAGAACGACCAGGCGTTCCAGCGCTCCCTGTCGCGCGCCAAGGTGCGCCAGCTGAAGAACTTCTACGAGACCGCGGTTTCGCAGCCGCCGATCCCCGGCACCGTGCTGCTGTTCACCTCCGAGCGGCTCAACTTCCGCGGCGACGGCGGCGGCGGGCAGGGCAGCATCAGCGAGCCGTCGTCGAAATTCCTCATCATCGACGGCCAGCACCGCCTCGCGGCGCTGCGCTTCTACCTGCACGAGCGCCCCGAGGATGCGGCCACCATCAACGTGCCCTGCATCATCTTCGACGGCCGCAGCGAGGACTTCGCCACCGAGATGTTCGTCATCATCAACTCGACGCCGACGCGCATCAACAAGAGCCACCTGGTCGACCTGTACGACCGCGTGTCGTTCGCCGCGCCGGACCGCAAGTTCGCCGCGCGCCTGGTCGAGAAGCTCTACGTCGAGGGCGACAGCCCGCTGCGCTACCGCATCAACCGCCTCGGCGGGCGCAGCCAGCGCGACAAGTGGGTGCTGCAGGCCGAGCTGTTCAACGAGCTGCACCGCTGGGTGCGCGGCCGCTGGCGCTCGATCCAGCTCGCCGGCGGCAGCTCGAAGGAAGTGCCGCGCTACTACGGCATGATCCGCGACTTCTTCAAGGCGGCGCGCGCCGCCTTCGGCGACGCCGTCTGGGGCAAGGACAACTACATGGTCACCAAGCCGGTGACCATCAAGGCGATGGTGCGGGTGTGCGCCGACCTGGCGCGCGAGGACGGCGACAACGAGGCCGGCCGCGTCGCGCGCTGGGAAGAGCGGCTGGCGCCCTGGGGCGAGATGGCGAAGCAGTTCCGCGACGAGGGCTTCTACGAGCGCTTCCCCGCCAAGGGCGAGGTCGAGCGCGTCGCGCGCATCCACCGCGAGCTCGCCAAAGCCGCGGGCATCGATACCTCGAAAAAGAGCTAGTTCGAGAAGGCTAGATCGCCTTATCCGCCGCCAGGCGGTCCATCTCCGTCGCGCTGTAGCCCAGTTCACCGAGGATCGCCCGGTTGTGCTCGCCGAGCGCCGGGATGGCGTCCAGGCGCGGCTCGAACCCCGACAGGTTGAACGGCGGCTTCAGCATGTCGAGCTCGCCCGCGGGGGAGGGCACCTTAGCCCAGCGGCCGCGCGCCTCGAGCTGCGGGTGGCGCCAGAACCGCTGCATGTCGTTCAGCCGCGCGTTGGCGATGTCCGCCTGTTCCAGCCGCTCGATGATCTGCTCGGTGCTCAGCTTGAGGAACTGCTTCTCGATCTCCGCATGCATCGCGTCTCGGTTGCGGTAGCGCGCCGGGCCGTTCGAGAAGCGCGCGTCGGTCTTCAGCGCGGGGTTCTGCAGCACCCGGTCGCAGAACGCGGCGAACTCGCGCTCGTTCTGCACGCTCAGGAAAACGGTTTGCCCGTCGCCGGCGCGGAACGGCCCGTAGGGCACGATGGTGGCGTGGTACGGCCCCGAGCGCGGCGGCGCTTCGCCGCCGTAGGCCGTGAAGTAGGCGGGAAAGCCCATCCATTCGCCCAGCGCCTCGAGCATGGTGACGTCGATGGTCGCGCCCTCGCCGCTGCGGGCACGGCGCACCAGCGCCGCCAGGATCGACGAGAACGCATACATTCCTGCGGCGATGTCGGCAGCTGGAATGCCGGCCTTTGCCGGCGAGTCCGGCGTCCCGGTCACCGAGAGCAGGCCGGCCTCGCACTGCACCAGGAGGTCGTAGGCCTTCTTCGACGCGTAAGGGCCCGCCGGCCCGTAGCCCGAGATGCCGCACCAGATCAGCGCGGGGTATTTCTCCCGGAGTGCGGGCCCGAGTCCCAGCCGCTCGGCGGCCCCGGGCGCGAGGTTCTGCAGGAACACGTCCGCCTTGGCCACCAGGCGGGCGAGGATCTCGCCCGCCGCGGGATGCTTGACGTCGAGCGCCAGGCTCTCCTTCGAGCGGTTGACCCACACGAAATGCGACGACTGTCCCTTT
>DASUZH010000319.1:0-11242 GCA_036376975.1 Burkholderiales bacterium
CGAAGAACAGGAGCTGCTTGGGAGAATCGGCGAGCTGCCGCTGCAGGAAGCCGCGTACAAGCAGTACACGGCAAAGCGCCGCATCGCGAGCTACGGCGCCACCTACGATTTCACGCGCAACAAGCTGCAGCCTGGTCCGGCAATACCTGCCGCGCTTTTCCATCTGCGCGAGAAGGTCGCCGCGTGGCGCGGCCTGCCAGCGGAGGAGTTCCGCCATGCGCTGGTGACCGAGTACCGCACCGGAGCCGCGCTCGGCTGGCACCGCGACAAGGCGGAGTTCGGCGTGGTGGTCGGCGTGTCGCTCGCCAACCCGACCCGCATCCGCTTCCGTCCCTACCCGCCGGCGAAGGGCCGCGATCCGCGCGCCTTCGCCCTCGAGCTCGCGCCGCGCTCGGCGTATGTCTTCGAGCGCGACATCCGCTGGAAGTGGCAGCACAGCATTCCGGCCACCAAGGCGTTGCGCTACTCGATCACGTTCCGGACGATGGTCAGGACTCCCGGATAACAACTAACCCCTCGGCGCTATTTCGCGATCGCGCGCCGCGGCGTAACGTAGCCGCCGGGGAGGGGCCATGAAACGGATCGTGCTGTGCTGCGACGGCACCTGGAACAGCGCCGACCAGGAGTCGAACGGCGTCGCCTGCCCGACCAACGTCGTCAAGCTCGGCTACCGCGTCGCCAAGCGCGACGCCAGGGGCGTGCAGCAGCTCCTCTACTACGACCAGGGCGTCGGCACCGGCAACTCGATCGACCGCCTGACCGGCGGCGCGTTCGGCGAAGGGCTCGAGGACAACATCCACGACGCCTACCGCTTCCTGGTGGCGAACTACGAGAAGGGCGACGAGCTGTTCCTGTTCGGCTTCAGCCGCGGCGCGTTTACTGCGCGGAGCATCGTCGGCATGGTGCGCAAGTGCGGCATCCTCGGCCGCGCGCACGTCAAGAGCTACCGCGACGCGATCGCCCTCTACCGCAGCGAGCACCGGCCGACCGACGGCGAGTCGATGAAATTCAGGCAGGCCACCTGCCTCTACGGCCTCGACGACGTCGAGGTGCGCTTCATGGGCGTGTGGGACACCGTCGGCGCGCTCGGCATCCCGCTGCGCGGCCTGCGCTGGCTGACGCGGCGCGACCACCAGTTCCACGACACCGAGCTTTCCGGCGCGGTGAAGGAGGCCTACCACGCGCTCGCCCTCGACGAGCACCGCGGCTCCTTCGAGCCCGCCATCTGGGACTACAAGCCGAAGCACTGGCAGCACATCGAGCAGGTCTGGTTCGCCGGCGCGCACAGCGACGTCGGCGGCGGCTACGCCGAGCAGCAGCTGTCCGACATCCCGCTGCAATGGATGATGGACAAGGCGCGCGGCGCCGGCCTCGCCTTCGACCAGCAAGCGATCGACGCCATCCCGCTCCAGCCCAGCGCCACCGCGCCGCTCCACAACTCCATGAAGGGCTTCTACCGCGTCGCCCTCGCCTACGACCGCGTGGTCGGCATGACCAAGAAGAGCGACGACGCCCCGCAGCACGAGGACCCGACGCAGTCCCTGCACCCCTCCGTCCTCGAGCGCTGGGACAAGGACCCGTCCTACCGCCCGAAGGCGCTGGTGGAGTACTTCAAGCGCATCAACGACGCGCGCAGCCGCGGCGAGCCGCCGGTGGACGAGGAAGCGGCGCCGCGGGACGTCGGCTGATCCGGGGCATGTCGCCAACCGAGCGAGACAAACTGAGGGCCGAGGCGCAGGAGCTGAGCCGGCGGATCGACGCCCGCAAGGCGGAGCAGGCCGCACCGCCCGGGCGCAGGAAGTTCTTCTCCTGGATCGAGCTCCTGTACGGCCTGGTGGTCGTCGTGACGCTGGTCGGCTGCTTCTACTACGGGCTTTCGGGCGTGGCCACCCTGGCCGTGATCGCCGCGGTCTTCCTCGCGGTAGTCGGCGTTCACCTGCTAGTGATCCGCTCGCGGCTCAAGAAACTCAAGGCCACCCCCTGAAAAACCCCGCGATCATCAACAACGACAACCGCGCGGCGGTCGTCGAATGGCTGGACGACCGCAACAAGTTCCACACCTGGTTCACCTCGGTCATCGCCGGCGCCTTCGTCCTGCTGTCCGTGTTCGGAGAGAAGCCCGGATTCAGCACGCCCAGCGGGAAGCTCCTGTCGATTGCGCTGGGCCTGCTCCTGTTCGCCACCCTGTGCAACCTGGTCAGCGCTTTCTCGATCCCGAGCTGGAAGTACCGGGTGCGCACCGGCCTGATCACCAACAGCACGCGCATGCGCATCGAGCTGCGCATCAACGGCTGGCTGGCCGTGATCTGCTTCGTCTGCGGCCTGACGCTCTGGTTCATCGGAAACATGCCAGCATAGGAGCATGGCCGTCCGCGTCGTCAGGCTGGGAACGCCGCGCGCTCCCGGAGAGGGCTTGCGCATCGGCACGGTGCGCCGCCCGCCGCGCGGGGTGCCGAAGAGCGAGTTCGCCTCCCGCGACTACTACGATGTGTGGTTCCCGAACCTCGCGCCGAGCCTGCCGACGATGAAGCTCGGCCTCGCGGCGAAGAACGACGCGCAGTGGAAGCGCTTCGCGAAGAAGTACCAGGCCGAGATGGCGAAGCCCGATGCGGGCCGCGCCATCGAGCTGCTGGCCAGGCTGTCGCACCACGGCGACTTCTCGGTCGGCTGCTATTGCGAGGACGAGGCCCGCTGCCACCGTTCCATCCTGCGGAACCTCCTCGTGGAGCGCGGCGCGAAGGTCGTGTAGCCCCAAGCCGGATTCGGGACTCGCGGCTAAGATGTCGCCCGGTGCACCCGGACCTGGCCCTGCAGTTGTCGTTGATGGCGATCGAGGCCGCCGCCGCGGCCGCGGTGCTGCTCGCGCTGTTCCACGCGCGTCCGGCGTTCGGCCTGGCGCCGGTCTATACGACGGTCGGGGTGTTCTACTACCTCGCCACGCTCCTGGCCGGCACGACCTTCGTCAAGGTAGGCGGCCTGCTGATCAGCCCGGGCTCGGTGGCGCTGTTCCCGGCCAGCCTGTTCGCGGTGCTGCTGGTCTACATCCGCGAGGACGCGAAGGAAGCGCGCAACATGATCTACGGCCTGCTGGCGGCGAACGTGTCCGCCAGCCTGCTCGGGCTGCTGGTCAGCCAGCACCTGAGCGGCCCGCTGGCGTTCAATCCGATGTCGCTGCCGCAGGAACTGTTCGTGCAGTCGCCGCGCCTGTTCCTGGTCGGCACGCTCGCGCTGTACGCCGACACGATCCTCATCATCCTCGCCTACGAGGCGCTGTCGCGCGCGCTGCAGCCGCTGTTCGTCAGGATCTTCGTCTCGCTCGCCCTGGTGCTCGCCTTCGATACGCTGCTTTTCGTCACCGGCGGCTTCGTCGAGCATCCCGCCTACCGCCAGATCCTGCTCTCCGGCGTGATGGGCAAGGTCGCGGCGGCCGCGGTCTATGCCGGCGCGCTGGCGCTCTACCTGCAGCGCGCGCGGCAGGCAGACAACCGCCCCGGCCTGCGCGACCTGTTCGACGTCCTCACCTACCGGCAGCGCTACGAGGCCCTGCTCGCGCAGGCCACGCGCGACCCGCTCACCGGCATCTACAACCGCGGCTTCTTCGACGACACGCTCGCGGTCCAGCTCGCCTCGGCGCGGCGCGCCCGCACGCGGCTCGCCGTGCTGCTGGTCGACGTCGACCATTTCAAGCGCATCAACGACAACCACGGCCATTCGGAGGGCGACCGCGCATTGCGCCTCATCGCCCAGACGCTGGTCGCGGCGTCGCGCGGCTCCGACATCGTCTGCCGCTACGGCGGCGAGGAATTCTGCCTGATCCTCCCCGGCGCCTCGCTCGACAGCGCGCTGCTGCTCGCCGGCCGCATCCGCGAAGCGGTGCCGGTGGCCTGCGTGCGGGATGACCTCGGCGCGGTCACCGTCACCATCGGCGTCGCCACCTACCCGGGCGACGGCATGGAGGGCGACGCGATCATGCGCGCCGCGGACCGCCGGCTGTACCGCGGCAAGGGCGCGGGGCGCGACCGCGTGGTGGCCGACTAGCGCGGGCGCTCAGCCCAGCGCGCGCCAGAGCAGCGAGCTGCCCGAGGCGACCAGCATCACCGCCACGGCGCGAAGGAGCGCTTCGCGGGAGATCTTGAGGTAGATGCGCCGCGCGACCTCGATGCCCAGCAGGACCGCGGGCACCGCGAACAGCGCGGTCAGCCAGACGCGCGGGTCGAGCAGCAGGCCGGTGATCAGGAAGGCGATCACGCGCAGCGAGATGCTGGTCGTGGTGGTCAGGCCGAGCGTGGCGCGGAACTGCTCCTTGGTCAGGTTGCGCTGCGAGAGGTAGATGACGTACGGCGGGCCGCCGGCGCCGAACAGCGTGCTGGTGATGCCGCCGCCGAGCCCGGCCAGCCACGCCCAATGGGCGGAAACCTGCGCTTCGCTTTTCCTCGAGAAAAAACTGTACAAGGCGAAAAGCAGGACGAACACGCCCAGCGCCACCATCCCCGCCTTGCGCGGCAGGTTGACCAGCAGCGTGACGCCGAGGGCGGTGCCGACCAGGATCATCGGCACCAGGCGCGTCCACTCGCTGCGCACCGCGTTGCGCGGGTTCTCGAAGCCGACGCGCAGCGTGGAGGCGAGGTCGCACAAGGCGAACAGCGCGAGCGCGAACGGCAGCGGCACCAGGTGGGTGGCGAGCGGGATGGTGACCAGCGCCGAGCCGAAGCCGGTAATGCCGAAGATCAGCGCGCCGGCGAAAGCGATGGCGGCGAGCGTGGCGACCTCGGCGGGATCGATCACGACGTGATCAGCAGGTGCTGCGTGGAGCGGTTCATCGAGCGCAGGCGCGGCACGTAGCGCGTGAACGGCAGCTCCAGGCGCGACTCGAGCTGCGCCGCGCGCGCGCGCAGGGTGTCCCAGGGGATCGCCGGCGGCAGGCCTTTCAGCGCGAAGACCAGGATGTTCGGGTCGTAGAGCGCCTTCATCGCCAGCACGCGGCCGCCGAAGGCGGCTTCCATCCGCTTGAGGTAGACGTCGAACAGCTTGTCGTCGTCCATGAAGTTGACCACCATCACGCCCGGCTCGGCGAGGGCCAGGAAGGCGGCGTCGTAGAACTCGGCGCTGGCCAGCTCCTGCACGTGCTCCTCGTCGTGGTAGGCGTCGATCACCAGCACGTCGCAGCACTCGGGCGACAGCGCCTGCGCCCCGTCGCCGATCTCGACCCGCAGCCGCGCGTCGTCGGGCGGCAGCGAAAACTGCGTGCGCGCCGCGGCGATCACGCGCTCGTCGAGCTCGACCACGTGCACCGCGGTCTTCTTCAGGTTCTTCCAGAAGAACTTCGCGAGCGAGCCGCCGCCGAGGCCGAGCATCAGCGCCTGGCGCGGCTCGGGGTGGAACAGCAGGAAGGCCATCATGCAGCGCGTGTAGTCGAGCGCGAGCGCCCAGGGATCCGAGAGCCGCATGGTGCTCTGGATCGCCTCGCCGCCGACGTGCAGCGTGCGGTAGCCGCGCTCGTCGCTGACCGCGATGGCCGAGCGGGACTTCTTCATCGCCGCCCGTACGGCGCTGTTACTTCGTCTTGTCCTTGACCCAGTTTTCGGTCTGCTTCGCCGCGTTGGTGAGGGCCTTGTCGGTCGCCTTGGCGCCGCGCTCGATCCCGCCCGCGGCCCGCTTCGCGGTCCGCTCGGTCGCGTCCGCCGCCCGCTTCACGCCGCGCTCGGTGGCATTCGTGGCCTTCCTCGCCGTGCGCTCGACCGCGTTGTCCTCCGCGGCCGCGGCCTGCATGAAGAAGAACAGGACGGTGATCAGGTATCTCATGCAGCGCATTCTAGTAGACCGCCCCGCGGGCCGTGATAGGCCAAAGTGCCTCCACCCGGCCCTTACGCACGCAAACGTACCAGTCGTACAGGTTGATCGTCGGGTCGCAGTGCCCCGGCACCAGCAGCATCTTTTCGCCCAGAGCCGGAACAGCCGCACCGCCTGCATCTTTCGACTCTATCCAGCCGTGCTCGTCCGAGGCGTGCGTGTAGGCCAGGCCGGGCCGCTGCCAGACGCCCGGCATGCCGGAATCGACGCTCGAGGCCTTCAGGCCGGCGTCGACGATCGCCACCTGGTCCGACGGCCGGCTCATCACCGTGGCGTAGACGAACAGCGCGTGCTCGAAGCGCGGCAGCGGCGCGGCCCACTCGTTGCGCGCGTAGTCGACGTCCATGAACGCGTAGGAGCCGCACTGGACCTCGTCCCAGGCGCCCGATTCCACCTCGAACATGAAGGTGCCGCTGCCCGCGCCGGTGACGATCGGGCACGCGATGCCTGCTTTTTCCAGCTCTTTTTTCGTATGGAAAACATGCTGCGCGGCGGTCTCGATGACCGCGTAGCGCTCCTCCATCGTGCGCATGTGCTGCGCGCGCCCGTGGTAGGCCTGCAGCCCGCCGAAGCGCAGGTTCGGGTAGTTGCCGACTTCGCGCGCCAGCGCGACGGCGGGCTCGCCCGGCGCGACGCCGCAGCGGCGCATGCCGACCTCGAGCTCGACATAGACGTCGAGCTTCGCGCCGGTGCGGCCGATCTCGCGCAGCGTCGGCGCGTTGTCGACGCACACGCCGATCCGCGCGCGGCGCGACAGGTCCGCGAGCCGCGCGATCTTGCTCGCCCCCACCACCTCGTTGCTCACCAGCACGTCGGCGATGCCGCCCTCGACCATCGCCTCGGCTTCCGACACCTTCTGGCAGCACATGCCGACCGCGCCGAGCGCGATCTGGCGCTTGCCGACCTCGGGGCACTTGTGGGTCTTCGCGTGCGGGCGGATGCGCAGCCTGCCGTTTACCGCCTGCTTGAGGGTTTCGAGATTCTTCTCAAACGAATCCAGGTCGAGGACGAGCGCGGGGGTATCGACCTCTTCAAGGCGCTGGCCCACCGACGCCGGCGCCCGCATCACGCCGCGACGGCCTTCTTGTCGGCCCGCACGCGCAGCGCGTACCAGCCCACTGCCACGGCGACCAGCGCGATCAGCGGCAGCGCGAACAGGTTGACCTTGGCCCAGCCGGAAGTGGTGACGGTGAGGCCGGAGGTGAAGGAGGACAGCGCCATCATGATGAAGATCGCCTGGTCGTTGGCGCCCTGCGCCTTGGCGCGCTCCTCGGGCCGGTAGGTCTCGGTGAGCAGCGTGGTGCCGCCGATGTAGAGGAAGTTCCAGCCGGCGCCGATCAGCACCAGCGCCCACCAGAAGTGCGCCACCGAGATGCCGGACAGCGCTACGCCGATCGCCACCAGGTTGAGCACCGCGCCGCACAGCAGCACCGTCAGCACGCCGAGCCGCCGGATCAGCGCGCCGGTGAAGAACGACGGCGCGAACATGCCGATCACGTGCGACGAGATGACGAACGCGGCGTCGCCGAACGGATGTCCGCAGACGCTCATCGCGATCGGCGTCGAGGTCATGATGAAGTTCATCACGCCGTAGCCGAGCGCGCCCGCCAGCACCGCGACGATGAAGCGCGGCTGCGCGGCGATCTCGGCCAGCGGCCGGCCCGAGGCCGCCTGCTCCGCCGCGGTGGGGGTGGGGATGCGCAGGAAGCGCAGCAGCGCCAGCGACACCAGCGCGAAGGCGATCAGCGCGAGGTAGACGCTCATGAAGCGCGGGCCGAGGTCGATGGTGAAGCGGCTCACGGTCGGGCCGAGGATGCCGCCGACCAGGCCGCCGGCGAGCACCAGCGAGATGGCGGTGGCCTTGAAGTCGGGCGGCGCCATGTCGGCGGCGGCGAAGCGGTAGTACTGGCTGTACGCGTTGTAGACGCCCCACACCAGCGTGCCGAAGCACAGCAGCCAGAAGCTGCGCACATAGATGGCCGCCGCGCACAGCAGCGCGCCGGCGAACGCCCAGTAGATGCCCGAAGTCAGCCCGCGCTGGCGGCCGACGCGCTTCATGTGGAACGACGCCGGCATGGTCGCGATCGCGCCGCCGAGGATCCAGCAGGTCACCGGCAGCGTCGCCAGGCCGACGTAGGGGGCGAGCGCCAGCCCGGCCAGGCCGTTGACCGCGATCAGCGTGGAGTTGTTGGTGAACAGCATCGCCTGGCAGGCGGCGAGCAGGCCGACGTTGCGCCTGGCTTCGCTACTGTTCATTTATACAGTACCAGCGTAGGATGCAAGTTGCAATGGATTCTACCGACGATCGCCTGCACCTCCGGGGCGCCCGCTCGCATCTGCAGGGTCGTTTCGAAAGCGCGGCGCGCGAGCCGTTCGACGACGGCTGGTCGCCGGAGGAGCGCGACACGCAGCCGCTGCCGACCAGCGTCACCCTCGAGACGGCGCGCTCGATCATCTCGCGCAACGACTCGCCCGACGTCGGCTTCAGCCAGTCGATCAACCCCTACCGCGGCTGCGAGCACGGCTGCATCTACTGCTACGCGCGGCCGAGCCACTCCTACCTCGAGCTTTCGCCCGGGCTCGACTTCGAGACCAAACTGTTCGCCAAGACCAACGCGGCCGAGCTGCTGCGCGACGAGCTGGCGAAGCCCGGCTACCGGCCCAGCCCGATCGCGCTCGGCGCCAACACCGACTGCTACCAGCCCATCGAGCGCAAGCACCGCATCACCCGCGCCATCCTGGAAGTGCTGGCCGAGTGCAGCCACCCGGTGACCATCGTCACCAAGTCCGCGCTGGTGGAGCGCGACCTCGACCTGCTCGGGCCGATGGCGGCGAAGAACCTGGTCAAGGTGTTCGTGTCGATCGGCACCCTGGATCGGGATCTGGCGAGGAAGCTGGAGCCGCGCGCCGCCAGTCCGCAGAGGCGGCTCGACGTATTGAAATCGCTCAGTAAAAGCAAAGTACCGTGCGGCGTGATGGTCGCCGCGCTGATCCCTGCCCTGAACGACAAGACGCTGGAGCATGTCCTCGAGGCTGCCGCGGCGGCCGGCGCGCAAGAGGCGGCGTACGTCATCATGCGGCTGCCGAACGAGCTCAAGGTGCTGTTCAAGGAATGGCTGGCGGCGCACTACCCGCAGCGCGCCGACCACGTGATCAGCATCATTCACCAGATGCGCGGCGGGCGCGACAACGATCCCAATTTCGGCACGCGCATGACCGGCACCGGCAATTACGCCGGGCTGATCGAGAAGCGCTTCGAGATCGCGTGCAGGCGTTTGGGATTAAACGACCACGGCGCGGGGCGCAAGCGGCCAGAGCTGGAGCGTGGAATTTTCAAACCTCCGGCCTGTGGCGGGCAAATGGCTCTGTTCTAGTCCTAGAATTCCGGCGATGAACCGCCGCGCAGGCCTGGCGCTCGGCTGGGCCTGGGCAGCGGCCATCGTGTTCTTTTCCCTCGCGCCCGGCCTGCCCGAGTCCGGCGTCGAGGGCGGCGACAAGCTCGCACACTTCCTTGCATACGCCGCCCTGACATACTGGTTCTCGCAGTTCTATTTTCACAATGCGCGCCTTGCCTACGCCCTAGGATTTACCGCCATGGGAGTCGGCCTCGAATTCGCCCAGGGCGCGGCCGGGCACCGCAGCTTCGAGCTCGCCGACATGGCGGCGAACGCGCTCGGCGTGCTCGCCGGCCTGGCCGCGGCGCACCTCCTGCGCCTCAGGCTGCCGCCGGCGTGAGCACGCGCGCGCAGCTGCTGAACGGGCCGATCGTGCCGACGCTGGTGCGCCTCGCCGCGCCCGGGCTGCTGCTGGTCGCCTTCCAGTCGCTGGTCTCGATCGGCGACACCTTCTTCGTCGGCCTGCTCGGCACCGAGGCGCTCGCCGGCCTCGCGCTGGTGTTCCCGCTGGTGATGCTGCTGCAGATGACCTCCGCCGGCGCCATGGGCGGCGGCGTCTCCTCCGCCCTCTCGCGCGCCCTCGGCGCGGGCGACGCGCGGCGCGCGCGCCGGCTGGTGGTGCACGCGCTGGTGATCGCGATCGCGATGGGCGCCGCGTTCACCGTCTTCTTCCTGCTCTTCGGCCGGCCGATCTACGACGTGCTCGGCGGCGACGAGACGACCCTGGGCTACTCGCTCGCCTATTCGAACGTGCTGTTCGGCGGCGCGGTGGTGGTCTGGATCGCGAACACCCTGTCGAGCGTGCTGCGCGGCACCGGCAACATGCTGGTGCCGGCCTACGCGCTGGTCGCCGCCGCGGTGCTGCACGTGCCGCTGTCGGCGTCGCTGGTGCTCGGCCTCGGCCCGCTGCCGCGGCTGGGAATCGCCGGCGCCGGGGCGGCTTACGTCGTCGCGTTCGGCTTCGCCGCGACGCTGATGGCGGTCGTCGTGCTGCGCAAGGCGAGCGCGCTGCGCCCGCAGGCCGACGACCTGCGGCTCGAGTGGCCGCTGTTCCGCGAGATTCTGCGCGTCGGCGCGCTGTCGGTGGTCTCGGCGGTGCAGACGGTGTTCACCGCGGTGCTGCTGACCGGCTTCGTCGGCCGCTTCGGCGCCGCCGCCATCGCCGGCTACGGCGTCGGCCTGCGCCTCGAGCTGCTGCAGATCCCGCTGGTGTTCGCCATCGGCCAGGCGCTGGTGGTGCTGGTCGGCACCAACCTCGGCGCCGGGCAGGCGGCGCGCGCGCGGCGCATCGCCTGGGTCGGCGCCGGCCTCGCCGCCTGGATCAGCCTGCTGATCGGCGTCGCGGTCACCTTCTTTCCGCTCGCCTGGGTGAGCCTGTTCAGCTCCGACCCCGAGGTGCTGGAAAGCGGCGCGGGCTACCTGCGCACGGTGGCGCCGCTCTACCCGTTCCTCGCCGTCGGCATCGCGCTCTACTTCGCCTCGCAGGGCGCGGGCAACGTGCTGTGGCCGCTGCTCGCCGGCACGGCGCGCCTCGCCATCGTCATCGCCGGCGGTCTGCTGGTGGCGTCGCTGCAGGGCACCTTCGCGGTGATCGCGCTCGCCACCGCGGTGTACGGCGCGCTCACTATCTGGTTCGTCGCAAGGACGCGCTGGCACTAGAATGAGTGGATGCTCTTCCCCACCACTTGATCATGTTGTTTCCCACCACACTTGTAGGAAGCTACCCACAACCCGACTGGCTGATCGACCGCAAGCGCCTCACCGAGGAGATCCCGCCACGCGTGCGCGCCACGCAGCTGTGGCGCATCCCGGAGCCGTACCTGGCGCAGGCGCAGGATGACGCGACGCTGCTCGCGATCCGCGCGCAGGAGGCGGCGGGCATCGACATCGTCACCGACGGCGAGATCCGCCGCGAGAGCTACTCGAACCGCTTCGCCACCGCGCTCGAGGGCGTCGACCTGGAGAAGCCCGGCATCACCATCACGCGCTCCGGCAAG
>DASUZH010000320.1:0-17236 GCA_036376975.1 Burkholderiales bacterium
CCCTCGAAGCGCTCCTTCGGCCGGTCGACCTCCGGGGCATCGAGCAGGGTATTTCCCAGGCCGTAGATCCCGGGCTCGAGGCGGCGCGGCGGGCCGTCGCGGTTCGACATGGACCAGAGTTCCTTTCCATCGCAAACCAGAAGGTTGAAGCCGCTATACCTGTTGCCTTGCAGTCCCTTCAAGTAGGTTTCCGGAGCGCTTTCTCCTTGGAGAAAGCCGGTCACCAGGGAACCTCTTGAATGCGCGGCGCTCGGCTCGGTGGCGCCGCGGAAGTTGGTCACCGCGGCGAAGCGGCCGCTGCGCGAGACGCCCATCCAGGTGCCCTTCGCCTGCAGGTCGCGCCCGGCGAGGATGGCGGGCTGCTCGGGCCAGAACGCCGCCGCGGAGGCGGGGCGGGCGTGGAACTCGTCGCGGTTCGCCGCGACGATCAGCGGATGGTCAGGAAGAGCGCGCCAGCCGAGTACGATCAGGCACATTCCGGGACTTCAGTTGCTGGAACAGCTGGAAGGCCTTCTCCGGCTTCTCGTTGCGATGCACGACGGCGCCGACCGCCTGGATCATGGCCACCGGGTCCTCGGACTGGAAGATGTTGCGCCCCATGTCGACTCCCGCGGCGCCCTGGTCGATCGCCTTGTACGCCATGGTGAGCGCGTCGAGCTCGGGCAGCTTCTTGCCGCCGGCGATGACGATCGGCACCGGGCAGCCGGCGACCACGCGCTCGAAGCCTTCCTCGACGAAATAGCTCTTCACGTAGTGCGCGCCGAGCTCCGCGGCGATGCGGGTGGCGAGGGCGAAGTAGCGCTCGTCGCGCTTCATCTGCTGGCCGACGCCGGTCACCGCCATGGTCGGGATGCCGTAGCGGTTGCCGGTGTCGATCAGCTGCACCAGGTTCTTGATCGACTGGTGCTCGTACTCGGCGCCGATGTAGATCTGGGTGGTGATGGCGGCGGCGTTGATGCGGATCGCGTCCTCGATGTCGACCGCGATCAGCTCGCGCGACAGCTCGGTCAGGATGCTCTGGCCGCCCGAGCAGCGCAGCACCACCGCGTTGGTGGACGAGGCGGGGATCGCGGTGCGCAAGGCGCCGCGCGTGCCCATCAGCACGTCGGCGTACGGGATCAGCGGCACGATCGACAGGTCGATGCGCTCGAGGCCGGTGGTCGGCCCCTGGAAGTAGCCGTGGTCGAAGGCCAGCATCACGGTGCGGCCGGAGGCGGGATTGAAGATGCGCGCCAGCCGGTTCTGCATGCCCCAGTCGAGCGCGCCGGCGCCCTTGACGTGGAACGGCTTGTTCACCTGCGGGATGCCGATCCCGAAGTCCTTGCCTTCCTTGATGTCGTCTTTGTCGGCCATAATTTCCAACCATATCATGTACGCAATCGTTTGTTTCGACCGTCCCGACTCCGCCGCGCTGCGCGACGCCCATCGCACGGAACACCAGGAGTTTCTTTCCAAAAACTCTTCAAAAATCATGTTCGGCGGGCCGCTGAAGCATTCCGCCGACGGCGCCAGTACCGGCGCGCTGATCGTGGTCGACTGCGCCACGCGCGAGGAGGCGGAGGCGTTCATCGCCGCCGACCCGTTCCACCGCTCGGGCGTCTACGAAAGCGTCGCGGTGCGCGCCTTCAAGCAGGTGTTTCCGCGGAAATGAACACCTCGAGCTTGCGCGGCACACCCAGCTTCGCGCCTTCCCGCTCGAGCAGCGCCTCGAACGCCTTCGCGTCCTTCACCCCCTCGTAGACCTCCATGTAGGTCGACGGGTCGTCCCGCCGGCGCATCCACCGCCCGCGCACTCCGGTTTGGCTTTCGATCCTGTCAAAGAGGCCGGATATCAAGGCCCGCAGGGCCGCGGCACGGTCCGACGGCACTTTGTAGTAGACGTAGTAAGTCAAACCGGCACCACGGCGAGGACCTCGCCGCCGGCGCTATCCACCACCACGCCGCCGTTGAACTCCTGGCCGGGCTGCAGCTGAGCGCCGGCCGGCGCCGGCAGCAGCACCATGCGGCGCTTCACTTCGCCGCGATACTGCGCGCGGGCGACGATCTCCTGCCCCGGATAGCAGCCTTTCTTGAAGTCGATGCCGCCGAGCTTCTCGTAGTTCACCATCTGCGGCACGAACAGGTCCTGCGTCGCGGCAGTAATCAGGGGGCGCCCGGCGCGGATCTCGGCGTGGCTCCAGCGCGCCTCGTCGACCTCCTTCGCGCGTCCTTCCCAGAGCTTCGGGGCGGCGGAGATCACCAGCGCGCGCTCGCCGTCGAGCCGCACCCAGGTGCCCTCGGAGTCTTCCTTGACTTCCATCGCCTGCAGCGGCACGCGGGTCTCGGCCGGGCTGCCCCAGACGCCGAACTGGAACAGGCGGCCGCTCGCGTCCTCGACTTTCACCTTGGAGCGCAGCACGAACATCGAGAGGCGCTTCTGCACCGCCGGCACCAGGTCGCGGGAAAGCTGCAGCAGGAAGCCGTCGCCCGCCGGAACGACGAGGAAGCTGGCGAGCAGGCGGCCCTTGGCGGAGCACCAGCCGGCGAGCGCGGCGCGCCCGGGAGCAAGGTGCTCGATATCGTTCGTGAGCTGCGCGTGAAGGAATGCGCGCGCGTCGGCGCCCGTGACCGCGAGCAGCCCGTAGCGATTTAGGCGCGTGTACTCCATCGTAGAATGCCGATTTTACCGCCCCGCAATCCTGAAAGCCCTCCTCAAAACCCTGTTCGCGCTGCTGTTTCTCGCCGTGCCGGCGATCCTGGTCTACGGGTTCTGGTACACGAGGACGCCGCTGCCGATGAAGCAGACGCCGCTCGAGGTCGAGATCCCTCGCGGCGCGGGCCTGCGCACGGCGCTCGCCGAGCTGCAGAAGGCCGGCCTCGAGGTGGAGCGGCGGCAGTTCGAGCTGCTGGCGCGCGGCTTCGGGCGCGAGCGCGACATCAAGGCCGGCAACTACCAGTTCGCCAGGGCGCCGACGCCGCTCGAGCTGCTCGACAAGCTCACGCGCGGCGACGTCACGCAGGCCGAGGTGCGCCTGATCGAGGGCTGGACCTTCGCCCAGTTCCGCGCCGCGCTCGACGCGCATCCCGACCTGAAGCACGACAGCAAGGGGCTCGGCGACGCCGAGCTGCTGAAGCGGATCCAGGCCGCCGAGCCGCATCCCGAAGGCCTGCTGTTCCCGGATACCTACCTGTTCGCCAAGGGCTCCAGCGACATCGCCGTCCTGCGCCGCGCCTACCGCGCCATGCAGCGCCACCTGAAGGCCGAGTGGGAGGCGAGGGCGCCGAACGTGCCGTACAAGTCGCCGTACGATGCGCTGATCATGGCCTCGATCATCGAGAAGGAGACCGGCGCCGCGTCGGAGCGCGAGCAGATCGGCGGGGTGCTGGTGAACCGGCTGCGCATCGGCATGCGGCTGCAGGTCGATCCGACCATCATCTACGGCCTGGGCGAGAATTTCGACGGCAACCTGAGGAAGAAGCACCTGCTGCAGGACGCGCCCTACAACACCTATACCCGCGCCGGCCTGCCGCCGACGCCGATCGCGATGCCGGGGCTCGCCTCGCTGCGCGCCGCCGTGCGCCCGGCCAAGACCGACGCCATGTACTACGTGTCGCGCGGCGACGGCACCAGCCAGTTCTCGCGCAACATCAGCGAGCACAATGGCGCGGTGAGGAAATACCAGCTCAAGCGATGAGTGCGCGCGGCAGGTTCGTCACGCTCGAAGGAGTCGACGGCGCGGGCAAGTCGACGCATGTGCAGTTCATCGCCGAGACGCTGGGGGCGGGCGGCCGCAAGGTGGTGGTGACTCGCGAGCCGGGCGGTACGCCGCTCGCCGAGAAGCTGCGCAAGAGGATCCTCGAGGAGCCGATGGACCCGGTGGCGGCGACGCAGCTGGTCTTCGAGGCGCGCGCCGATCACGTGATGCGCGTGATCCGGCCTGCGCTGGAGGCGGGCACTTGGGTGGTATGCGACCGCTTCACCGACGCGACGGTGGCGTACCAGGGAGCGGGGCAGGGCGTACCGCTCGACCTCATTGAGCGGCTGGGCCTCGCCGCCCATGCGGGCCTGGTTCCCGACCGCACCCTGCTCTTCGACTGTTCCTACGAAACGGCGAGGAAGCGGCTCGCGGCCTCCGGAAAGAAGCTGGACCGCTTCGAGAGCGAGGACCGTGCGTTCTTCGAGAGAGTGCGCGCGGCCTATCTCGCGCGCGCCAAGGCTGAGCCGCAGCGCGTGCGCGTGATCGACGCCTCCGGCGACCAGACGCAGATCCGCAAAGCCGTCGGGCAGCACCTCGAGTTCTGATGCATCCCTGGAACCAGCCGATCCTGCAATCCCTCGCCGGCCGCGCCGGCAAGCTGCCGCACGCGCTGCTTATCCACGGCGTAAGGGGCATCGGCAAGCTTGCGCTCGCCGAGCGCATCGCGCAGCTCCTCCTGTGCGAGTCCGACGCCGCGGCGAAGCCCTGCGGCAAGTGCGACGGCTGCCGCTGGTTCCTCGCCGGCAGCCATCCCGATTTCCGCCGCCTCGAGCCCGAGTCGATGATGAAGGAGCCGGAGCCCGAGGAAGGCGAGGCCGCGCCGGCGAAGAAGACCGCCAAGCCGAGCACCGAGATCAAGATCGAGCAGGTGCGCGCCCTCGCCGATTTCCTCAACCTGCGCTCGCACCGCGGCCGCCTGCGCGTCGCCCTCGTCCATCCGGCCGAGGACATGAACCTGAACGCGGCCAACGCGCTCCTGAAAGGCCTCGAGGAGCCGCCCGCCGGTGCGATGTTCCTCCTCGTTTCCCACCGCCCGGCCAGCCTGCTGCCGACCATCCGCAGCCGCTGCGTCTCGGTTCCAGTGCCGTTGCCGTCCCGCGCGATCGCGCTGGAATGGCTGTCGGGGCAGGGGGCCAAAGGGGCGGAGCGCTGGCTCGCCTACGCCGGCGGCGCCCCGCTCCGGGCCCTCGAGTACGCCGCCCAGGCCGACTCCCTGGACGCCCTCCTCAAGTCCCCCGGCCTCGCCGACGACCGGGAAGGGGTCGAGCAGCTCGCCGAGGCCCTCCAGAAGATCGCGTTCGACCGGGCCTTCGCCGCCTTCGGCCTCCCCTCCAAGTACCAGGCCGCGACAGGGAAGGTGAGCCCCGCCACCGCCCGCGCCTGGCTCGCCTACGCCCGCCAGATGGGCCAGGACCGCCTTCTCGCCACCCATCCGCTCAGTCCCAAGCTGTATTCGGCCGACCTTCTGGCTCGCCTCCCGAAGAGCTAATCCAGTTTCTTAGGTTCTGTAGCTTAAGTAGCTGACAAGGATAGTAATAGGCTGGCTCAGAGGGGTGTCCCTGGCTAGAGGGCTCTGGGGCTACAGTGTCTAGTTAACATAATACACATTGTTAGCAATTGAGATCCCGCGAACCCGTACCAAAATACGCACGCGATGACCGGCCCCAACAAGCCCGCCCGCGTGGCGATCTACCAGTCGGACTCCAACGGCCGATGCGTCTACGTCAATTCGGTCCTCTGCGAGCTGTTCGAGATCTCGGAGAAAGATGCGCTTGGGCTGGGTTGGCTCGACCGCGTGCATCCAGACGACCGGGCACGCGTGGAAGCCGCACGCCCCCACGCGATGTCATCGATCCCCGTGTTCCACCTCGACTACCGGCTGCGGACCTCAAAGGGGACCATCTGGGTGGCGGCTTTCTCGACTGCCCTGATGGACGGCGGGACCTTCAAGGGGCGCATCGGCATCATCACCGACATCACCGACGCCAAGAAGCACTACCCGGTGGAAGCGGCCGACCGCTAGTTCAGCTTGTCGCTGGGCGGGACGGGAAAGCGGGCGACCGGGATACCCTCGTCGAGCAGCTCCTCGTGCTCCTCGTTGGTCGCCTGGCCGCGGATGGCGCGGGCCGGGGCCTGCTCGTAGAAGATCTTGCGCGCTTCGTCGGGGAATTTCTTGCCGACGTCCTCGGACTTGGTGAGGAGCTCGTCCAGCATCTTCGAGTACAGCATCTGGGCGATGGCGAAGGGATCCTTGCCTTCCATCTCCGGCGTTTTCTCGGGCGCCTTGGGGGTCGCCCTGGGCTGCTCCTGGGCGCCCAGGTTGGCCCGGGTGGCCGAGGGGATGCGCTTCACCTCGGCGGAGCCGCAGGTCGGGCATTCGAGCAGCCGCCGCTTCTTCTGCTTGCCGAAGTCTTCAGCCGAGGAGAACCAGCCCTCGAAACGGTGCCCTGTAGCGCAAAGCAAATCAAAAACAATCATTTGCCACATTCTACAATGGGGTCGTGCCCCCTCTAGTCTTCCTGCACGGCGTCGGCGGCGGAAAGGCGGTCTGGGATCGCCAGGTGGAACATTTCAACCGCCTCGGCTACCGCTGCGCGGCGTGGGACCAGCCCGGCTACGGCCAGGCTGCGATGGTCGAGCCCTACGAGTGGCGAACGCTCGCCGAAGCGCTCAAGGACCTCGTCGGCGACGAAAAGCCGGTCCTGGTCGCTCACAGCATGGGCGGGCTGGTGGCGCAGGAGTTCTACGCCCGCTACCCGGAAAGCGTCGCCGCCCTCGCCCTCTGCTTCACCAGCGCGGCGTTCGCGGCCGGCTCCGACTTCGCCCGCGCGTTCGTCGCGGCCCGCATCGGCCCGCTGGACGCGGGCAAGACGATGGGCGAGATCGCGAAGGACGTGATGCCGGCGCAGCGCGGCCGCATTTCGGACGCGCAAGGCCTGGCGCGCGCCGAGCACATCATGGCCGGGGTGCCGCCGGCAACCTATCGCAAGGCGATCCGTCTGGTGACCACCTTCGACCGGCGCGAAGACCTGCAGAAGGTCGCCGTACCGTCCCTGCTGATCGCCGGCAGCGACGACGTGACCGCGCCGCCGCAGATGATGGAGCGCATGGCGCAGAAGATCCCCGGCGCGGAGTTCGTGGTGCTGCGCGGCTGCGGCCACCTGGGGCCGATGGACCAGCCCGACGCGTTCAACAAGGTGCTGGAAGGCTTCCTGAAGCGGCGCTTATAGTTCGGCGCATGGGCCGGTACCGCGACAATCCTAGCGCCCTCGCCGCCCTGGTCGAGCCCGACCGGGTGCACCGCGACGTCTACTGCGACCCGGAGGTGTTCCAGCTCGAGATGGAGCGCCTGTGGGCGCGCTCGTGGATCTACGTCGGCCACGCCAGCCAGGTGCCGAACCCGGGCGACTACTTCACCTGCGACATCGGCGCGCAGCCGGTGATCATGGTGCGGCACACCGACGACAGCGTGCGCGTGCTGATGAACCGCTGCGCGCACAAGGGGACCAAGGTGGTTTACGACGTCTCCGGCAACGCCGGAAAGACGTTCCGCTGTCCGTACCACGCGTGGACCTACCGTACGGACGGTACCCTCCTCCACATCCCGCTCCAGGAGGGGTACGCCTCCACGGTGAAGCACCAGGGGCTGGCTCAGGTGCAGAGCGAGACCTATCGCGGGTTCGTGTTCGCCCGGCTGGCTCCGCAAGGGATCGGCTTCAAGGAGTACTTCGGCGACTCGCTGTCCTCGATCGACAACCTCGCCGACCGCTCGCCCGAGGGCGAGCTGGAAATCGCCGGCGGCTGCCTGCGCTACCTGCACAACTGCAACTGGAAGATGTTCGTCGAGAACCTGAACGACACGATGCACCCGATGATCGCGCACGCATCGTCGGCGGGCACCGCGAAAAAGCTGTGGGAAGGCAAGCCGGCCGACACGCCCAAGCCGATGGCGATCGAGCAGATCGCGCCGTTCGCCAGCGACTACAAGTTTTTCGACGACATGGGCGTGCGCGCGTACGACCACGGCCACGGCTTCTCGGGCGTCAACTTCTCGATCCACTCCTCCTACTCCAGCCTGGTCGGCTACGAGGAGGGAATGCAGAAGGCGTACGGCGCCGAGCGCGCGAAGAAGATCCTCGGCACGGTGCGCCACAACACCGTCTACTACCCGAGCCTCACCATCAAGGGCGCGATCCAGTCGATCCGCGTCGCGCGGCCGCTCGCCGCCGACCAGACCGTGATCGAGTCCTGGACCCTGCGGCTGAAGGGCGCGCCCGACAGCCTGCTCGCCCGCACCGTGATCTACAACCGGCTGATCAACTCGCCGATGTCGGTGGTCGGCCACGACGACCTGCACGCCTACCGCTCGATCCAGGAAGGGCTGGCGGCCGGCGGCAACGAGTGGGTCAGCCTGCACCGCAACTACGATCCGGCGGAGGCGAAAGGCGGCGAGATCACGCACAACGGCACCAGCGAGCTCTCCATGCGCAACCAGTTCCGCGCCTGGCGGGAGTTCATGAAGTGAGCGCCGAGGAGCTGATCCGCTTCGTGGCGCGCGAGGCCCGCCTGCTGGACGAGAAGCGCTTCGACGAGTGGTACGAGCTGTTCACCGACGACGCCTACTACTGGGTGCCGCTCACGCCGGGCCAGCCCGACCCGTTGCAGCACAATTCGCTCGCCTACGAGGACAAGCTGCTGCTCCAGCTGCGCATCGAGCGCCTGAAGCGGCCGAACGCGTTCTCGCAGAAGCCGGCCAGCCGCTGCCACCACCTGCTGCAGACGCCCGAGGTGGAAAAGTCGGATGATGCGAAAGGCGAATACCTCACCCGCACCCAGATGATCTACACCGAGACCCGCGGCGACGAATCGCAGCGCTATGCGGCGACTGCATGGCACCATCTTGTGATGGTGGAGAAGAAAATAAGGATCAAGCTGAAGCGCGTCGACATCCTCAACTCCGACGCCGCCCTCCCCTCGATCCAGCTGTTCCTGTGAGGGCCGTCGTCACAGGAGGCAGCGCGGGAATCGGCCTGGCGGTCGTCGGCCAGCTGCTGAGCAAGGACTACGAGGTGGTCTCGCTCGACGTGCAGCCGCCGGGCATCAAGCACCCGAAGCTCGAGCACATCGAGCTCGACCTGACCAACGCCCTCGCCACCGAGCGGGTGGCGGAGAAGCTCAAGAGCCGCGACATCACCACGGTGATCCACAACGCCGGGGTGATCCGCCCTGCCCTGCTGCCCGACGTGAAGCTGGAGGACTTGGGCGCGCTGGTCAACCTGCACCTGTCGGCGGCCGTGCTGCTGGTGCAGGCCGCGCTGCCGGCGATGAAGGCCGCGAAGTTCGGCCGCGTGGTGCTGGTCTCCTCGCGCGCCGTGCTCGGCCTGCCCACGCGCACCTCCTATTCCGCGACCAAGGCCGGCATGCTCGGCATGGCGCGCACCTGGGCGCTCGAGCTCGCGCCGCATGGCATAACGGTCAACGTGGTGGCGCCCGGGCCGGTCAAGACGGCGAACTTCCACAGCATCATTCCCGACGACGCCGCGCAGGTGGCGAAGGTCGAGGCGGCGATCCCGGTGAAGCGGCTAGGCCAGCCCGACGACGTCGCCCGCGCGGTGCTGTTCTTTGCCGACCGGGACGCCGGCTTCGTCACCGGGCAGGTGCTCTACGTCTGCGGCGGCACCAGCGTCGGCACGCTTACGCTGTAGCGACGCCACCAGCGCGACCTGCGCCGGCAGGCATACGCGGTTCAAGTCGTACCGCTCTACGATGGTCTGCCGTGCCCGTTGCCTTACAGCCTCTGCATTCGGATGTGAGAGGGCGGAATCCACTCCGGCAGCGATCGCTTCCGGAGAGAAGAAGTCCACCAGCAGGCCGTTCTCGCCGTCACGGATCACCTCTTCCACCGGCGCGGTGCGCGAGCCGACCACCAGGCAGCCGGCCGACATGGCTTCGAGCAGCGACCACGACAGCACGAACGGATACGTCAGGTAGACATGCGCCGACGAGCGGCGCAGCAGGTCGAGGTAGGCGCTGTACGGAATCCTTCCGGTGAAGCTTATGCGCGAGGGATCGATCCTGCCGTCGAGCTCCTTCAGCATGCGCGCGCGGTAGGTCTCGCCCGGCGGCAGCTTCGCCGAGTAGCTCACCTCGTCGCCGCCGACGATGACGATGCGCGCCTTCGGCCGGCGCTGCTGGATCTCGGGGATGGCGCGCATGAAGATATGGAATCCGCGGTAAGGCTCGAGATTGCGCGCTACATAGGTGATGAGCTCTTCGTCCGGTTTGCCGGGGGTAACCATGTCCGTGTCGATGCCGTCATGGACGACGCTCATCCGGGCGCGGTGGTGCGCCGGAAACTGGCGCTCCTGCCACCGCGTCGGCGCCATGCCCCAGTCCGAGGCGTCCAGCGACATGAGCAGCGGCGCGTTCATCACGCGCAGGCGCAGCAGGCTCTCGCGGCTGGCGGGATACTCCGGGTCGAAGCCCATGTCGCCGCCGCGCGCGTTATAGAAGAACTCGCAGAACAGCAGCACCTTGGCTTCGGGGAAGATGTCCTTCAGGAACAGCGCCTCGCCCCAGCCGATGTGGGCGAAGACCACGTCGGGGCGGAACCCCGCGCGGCGCATCTGCAGCGCGGCCGCGGCAGTAGCCCGGCCGCGGTGGATGGCGCGCACCGCGGGCCCCTCGAACCCCGCCGCTTCGGTCTTGACCTCGTAGCCGAAGGTCTTCACGCCGGGCAACTGGCGCTGGCGGAGAAGGTTGGCCTTCTCGCCGAGCACCACCACCTGGTTGCCGCGCTGGCGGGCGAAATGGCTCGCCAGGTGGCGGTACTGCCCGGGGAAGTTCTGGTGGACGAAGAGCAGGCGCATGCCAGCCCGGCAGCTTCGTCCGCTCAGATTACGGCGATATCGGTCGCCGCAAGAGCCGCTTGGCCCTGCAGCGTGGCGATGAGCTGCGCCGCGCCTGCGCCGCTGCCATCCGCGTCGTAGTAGAGGGTCCCGTTGGAAGTGTTATAGACGATCCGGTCGTTGGCGTCGTGCCCCGACGTCGCCCCGGCCGCGGCCCAGAAGCGGACGTCGCCCGAGGCAAAGTTGCCGGCCGCGCCGATCGCGGTCATCACCGAGTTCTCCATCTGCAGCTTGTCCACGCCGGTGGCAAAGTCGACCACGACGTCGCTGTTCGCGCTGCCGGGAGCCGCGTTGAAGACGAAGGCGTCGTTGCCCGCCCCGCCCTGCAGCCGGTCGTTGCCCCCTGCCCCGGTCAACGTGTCGTTGCCGTTGCCGCCGAAGAAGAAGTTCGCCGCCGCATTGCCGGTGAGAACATCGTTGAAGTTGCCGCCGACCGCGTTCTCGATGCTCGTCAGCGTAGCGCTTCCCGTGCCGCCGTCTCCGCCGCCGCTCATCGTGCCGGCGGCGAGGTTGACATTCACTGCAGTACGCGCATTCGAGCCGAAGTCCACCGCGTCGGTGCCGCTGCCGCCGTCGATCACATCATTGCCGTACGTTGAGGTGCCGCCGGTCGACATGTCGAAGGTGTCGTTGCCGCCCATGCCGGACATGGTGTCGTTGCCGGCGCGGCCGTTGATGCTGCTGTTGTTCGCGTCGTTGCCGGTGAGGACGTTGTCCAGCTGGTTGCCATTGGCCGTCGTCGCAGCGGTCCCGATGAGCGTGAGGTTCTCGAGGTTGCTGGTTGCGCCGAGGCTCCAGCTGACCTCGGAGCGCACTAGGTCGATGCCGCCCGTGTCGGCAATGATCACGTCACCCGCGCCGACGACATAGGTGTCGTCACCTAGGCCGCCGTTCAAGGTGTCGATACCGGCGCCGCCGTCGAGCAAGTCCACCCTGTCGCCGCCGATCAGCGAATCGTTGCCGTCGCCGCCGTACAAATTGGAGTGATTGAAGGCGGAGCGCACGATCAGGGTGTCGTTGCCACCCATGCCGTACAGCTCACCGCCTTCGGAGGAGCCTCGGATGATGTTGCTGACCTCGTTGCCGACACCGGTGAAGGCGCCGCCCACGGTGTCGTCCAGGTCGAGGTTCTCCAGGCCGGCGCCTAGGATCCAGCCGCCGTTCATAGCGTGCACGGTGTCGAGCCCACCCGCGTCCGCGAGAATGACGTCGCCATCGTCGTTCACGAAGTACACGTCATCGCCCAGGCCGCCGTCGAGCGTGTCCGCCTTGCCGTCGCCATGGCTTTGGGCGACGCTGTTCAGGGTGTCGTTACCCTCGCCGCCGGACAGCGAATCGGCGCCATCCTCGCCACCGTTCAGGGAATCGTTTCCCGCGAACCCATTGATGGTGTCGTTGCCGTCACCGCCGATGAGCGTGTCGTTGCCTGCAGTACCGTTGATCAGCTGGCCGCCGCCCGTGCCCGACCCCGCGACCACGATGTCGCCCGCCTGGATGGTCGAGCCCGCCGCCAGCGTCGCGATGAGCTGCGCGGCGCCCGCGCCGCCGCCGTCGGCGTCGTAGAACAGCTCGCGAGTCGTGGTGTTGTAGACCACGCGATCGTCAGCGTCGTGACCTCCAGTCGCTCCGGCCGCGGCATGGAAGCGGACGTCATCGACCGCAAACCGGCCGCCAGCACCCAGCGCCGGCATCGCCGAGGCATGCAGCTCGAGCGTGTCTTCCTGGTGATAGAAGTCGAAGAAGTCGGCGTTTGCTGTTCCCGCTTCGACGTCGAACACGTATGTGTCTGCGCTCGGGTTGAAGTGAGCGTCGTTGCCGCTCATCCAATCGTTGCCCAAGCCGCCGTTAAGGGTGTCGCTGCCGCCGCCCCCATCGAGGCCGTCGTTGCCCGCGCCGCCGATCAGCAGGTCGTTGCCGTTCTCGATCGCCTCGTTGGGCTGGTCGTTCAGATGACCCGCGCTGTCGAGGGTGTCGTCACCCGCGCCGCCAATCAGCGTGTCGTCTCCCTCCTGGCCGACAAAGTGCACGCCGCCGGAGGCGGAGCCGGCCACGAATCGGTCCCCGGCGTTGCTGCCGTAGACCTCCTCAATATTGATGAACGAGACGCTGCTTGAGCCGTTGGTTGCGGTACCGGCTCCGAAATCGACCACAGCGCCGGCATCGCCGGAGAAGCTGATCAGGTCGAACTCGCTCCCGCCGCCGTCGAGCAGGTCATCGCCGTCGTCGGCGTCGAAGAAGTACCACTCCCAGTCCGCGCCCCCGATGATCGTGTCGTTTCCCCCCTCTCCGGACACCAGCAAGACCTGGTCAACCACCGCCTCGATCCGGATCACGTTATCGAGTTCGTTACCCGACAAGAGAAAGTCCCAGAAGCCGAAGTCGGGGTCGTAGCCCTCGGCGAGCACGAGGTTTTCTACCATCGTGGGCAGGGCGATGAATGCGGGTCCGTCCCGGTAGACCGCTGTGTCGACCCCACCTGCGTCGGAGATCTCGTCCGGGTTGATGTAGGTGTCGTCTCCGAGTCCCCCCTCCAGAAGGTCGCTTCCTTCGCCACCGTCCAGTGTGTCGTTGCCTTCCCCGCCCGAGAGCGTGTCGTCGCCGCCCATACCGTCGAGCACGTCGTTGCCGGCGAAGCCGTTGAGCGTGTCTTGGCCCTCCCCGCCGACCAAGGTGTCGTTGCCGGAGGTGCCGTTGAAGGCCTGGCCAGGATCGTCGTCGTTGTCGACGAAGATGTCGGTGGCGACGAGCGTGGGCGCGCCTTGCAGCGTGGCGATCAGCACGGCGGCGGCGGAGCCGTCGCCGTCCCAGTCGTAGTAGAGGTTGCCGCTCGCGGTGTCGTACACCACGCGGTCGGTTCTGTCGTGAGCCTGCGTTGCGCCTGCGGCCGCGTGGAAGCGACTGTCGCCGTCGGCAAAGGTGCCGCCGCGCCCAATGGCCATCATGGAGAGAGTCATCAGCGAGATCTGGTCGGCGCCGGAAGCAAAGTCCGCGATCTGCTCCACAGGCGCCACGCTCGCCAGGTGGAACACGTCCGCGCCGGTTCCACCTATGAACGTATCGTTGCCGCCCTCGCTCCAGAAATGGTCATCGCCGTCCCTCCCCTCCAGGCGGTTGTCGGCGAAATCGCCGACCAGGATGTCGTCGAACTGGCCTGCAATGAAGTTCTCGACGCCGAAATGCAGCCCGAGTCCCGCGCCGCCCTCGCCCCCGCCCCGGATGCCGGTCTCGGAAAGGTCCGCCGACACGGCGCTGACCGCATCGGAATAGTCGATCGTGTCGATGCCGCCGCCGCCGTTGAACCGATCGGTTCCCGGCGCGGACAGGTTGCCCATGCGGAATGTGTCGTTGCCGTCGCCGCCAAGCAGGGAATCGTCACCGGCGCCGCCGGCCAGGACGTCATCTCCGGCGAGGCCGTTGATGGTGTCGTTTCCGGCGAGGCCGTCGATCGTGTCGTTGCCGGTCGTGCCGACCAGGGAGTCGTCGCCTTCGGTGCCGGTGATCTCGCCGCCACCAGTGCTTTCGCCAATCACGGTGATATCGGAGGCGGCAACGGTCGGAGCGCCGTTGAGCCGCACGATCTCCACCGCTGCGCCGGCGCCGCTGCCATCGGCGTCGTACCAGAGGACCCCGCTGTCGGTGTCGTAGATGATGCGGTCCGAAGCGTCGTGGGCGACGCCGTCGGCGCTGGCGTGGAAGCGCTGGTCGCCTGCCGAGAAGTCGCCCGCCGCGCCGAGCTGGCCGAAGTCCTCGGCGTCGTTGTCGAACAGCAGCCGGTCGGCGCCCGAGGCGAAATCCTCGATCGTGTCGTCGAGGGCGTCGGACGGATCGACTGTCTGCCGCAGCACGAAGCGGTCGTTGCCGGCGCCGCCGCTGAGGGTGTTGAACTCTTGGAAGTCGCTGCCCCACTCGAGCCAGTCGTCACCCGCCTCGCCATGCAGGTCCTCGGTTCCCCGCCCGCCGATCAGCGTGTCGTTGCCTGCGCCGCCGAAGGCGGAGATCCAGTCGAAAGTGGTGCTGGCGGAGACGATCAGGTTGTCGGCCGCATTGCCGTAGCCGGTGTTCGACTCGCCGATCCCGCCGAACAGCGTCAGGTTCTCGAACCCGTCGGCGAGCTGCCAGACGTGGCTGGTGATGACGGTGTCGACCCCACCGGCATCGATGAGGATGAAGTCGTCCTGATCGCTGCTGAAGGAGCCGTGCGTGTGATAGGTGTCGTCGCCCAGCCCGCCGACCATCGTCGTGCTGTCGGATCCCCCATGAAGGGTGTCGTTGCCTTCGCCGCCATCCAGGCGGTCGAGGCCCCAGCCGCCGAACAGCTCGTCGTCGCCCGCGCCGCCCTCGACGAGATCGTCGTGCCCGCCGCCGTCCAGCGAGTCGTTGCCGTCCCCGCCAAGGAGGTGGTCGTTTCCATCCAGGCCGGCGAGCGTGTCGTTGCCGCCGCGGCCTTCGATGCGGTCGTTGCCGTCGGTCCCGCTCAGCGAGTCGTCGCCTTCGGTGCCGGCGATCACGCCGGCGCCGTCGCCCATCGCGGCGATGTCGGTCGCCGCCAGCGTCGGCGCGCCGTTCAGGGTCGCCACCAGCACGGCCGCGCCGGAGCCGTTGCCGTCGGCGTCGTAGTAGAGGTTGCCGTTCGAGGTGTTGTAGATGACGCGGTCGGTCGCGTCGTGGCCGGAGGTCGCGCCGGCCGCGGCCCAGAAGCGGGCGTCGCCCGCGACGAAGTTGCCGTGCGCGCCGATGTTCGCGTGCCAGGCGTCGTCGAGCCAGATCTTGTCCGTGCCGGAAGCAAACCCCGAGATGTTGTCGGCGTTGCCGGCCGCCGGCGCCTCGGCGAAAAGGTGGATGTCCGCGCCTGCGCCGCCGATGAGGAAGTCGTTGCCGGCGCCGCCGCGCAGCACGTCGTTGCCGTCGGAGCCTTCCAGCCGGTCGTTGCCGGCCGCACCGATCAGCGTGTCGTCGCCCCGCCAGCCGAACAGGAAGTTGGCGGCGTCGTTGCCGGTGACGTGGTCGTTGAACTGCCCGGCGATGAAGTCCTCGACCTCGAGGATGGTCGAGGCGCCGCCGCCATTGGCCTCGCCACCGTGCACGAACGCCTGCGAGAGGTCGGCGACCAGCGCGCTTTTCGCGTTGCCGCCGAAGTCGACGGTGTCGCGGCCTTCGCCGCCGACGATGAAGTCGTTGCCGAAGCTCGTCGTGCTGCCCATCGACATGTTGAAGTAGTCGTTGCCGCCGCGCCCTTCCAGCGTGTCGCTGCCGCCGCGCGCGTTGATCGTGTTGTTGGCGTCGTTGCCGACGATGCGGTTGGCGAGGTCGTTGCCCTGTATGGTCACCGCGCCGTTGCCGGCGATCTCGACCTCCTCGAAGCCGGCGCCGAGCGTCCACGAGACCTCGGTCACGATGGTGTCCCTGCCGCCGGCATCCGACAGCACGTCGCCGGTGGTGACGAAGTAGAGGTCGTCGCCGAGCCCGCCGTTCATCGTGTCCACGCCGCCGAAGCCGTTGAGCTGGTCGCGCCCGGCGGTTCCCGCAAGCGAGTTGCCGGCGTTGTCGTTCAGCGCCGTCGAGTTGTCGCCGTGCAGCAGGCGGCTGCCGTCGGCGAAGGTGATGTTGCCGGTGGTGAACTGCAGCGGCGAGACGTTGAGGAGCACCACGTCGGTGGGCCCCGAAAAGGCTTCCGTGATGATGCGGACGTTGGCGCCTTCGGCGACGAAGCGCACCCTCGCCGCCGCCCACTGCGCCTGGTCGAAGTTCAGTACGTCGGCGCTGGGATTGAAGTTGATCGCCTGGCCGCTGGCCAGCGCGCTGAACTGATACGTCGCCACGTGCACTCCTCCACCCGGATGAGAACCCTGCGAGTTTGCAGAGCGGGGGAAGCACGGTCGATCCGCCGCCAAGCACAGTGGTACGGCGGCGACGGCGGCGAAGTAACTCTTACTCGATGTAGAGGTCGGCGGTGCCGAGGTCCTGCAGCGCGAAGCTCACGCGATCGCCGGCGTTGACGCGTTTGGACGTCACCAGGCTGCCGGTGATGACTACTTCGCCGCGCAGCAGACCGTGCCCGCGCGTGGCGAGGTGCGCGGCGACCCAGGCCACCGAGTCGAACGGGTGACCCATCGCTTCGGCGCCGACGCCGGTCCCCACCACGTCGCCATTGATGCTTGCCGCGGCATGAATCTTTCCGAGGTCGAGGCTGCGCCAGCCGGCGATCGGCGCGCCGAGCACCGCGCCTTCGTTCCATGCGTTGTCGGCGATCAGGTGCAGCGGATGCTCCCTGATGCGCGCGTAGTCCGCGTTACGGTCGTCCGCGATCTCGATCGCCGGCATCACCGAGCCCACCGCCGCTGCCACCTCGTCGCGGGAGAACGGCGCGTCGGCCGCCGGCAGGTCGGCGGCCATCTCGACCGCGATCTCGAACTCGACGATCAGGCCGACGTAGTCGGCGGCGCGGATGCGCGCCGGCGAGCGGTGCAGGGTCGACTCGAGGATCACGCCGGCCTGCGGCGAGTCGACGCCGACGAAACTCTGCATCGCCTTGCTGGACAGCGCGATCTTGTAGCCCACGGCGGCGCCGCGCTGCTTCGCGCGGCTCGCCAC
>DASUZH010000321.1:0-2491 GCA_036376975.1 Burkholderiales bacterium
TTTCGAACTTCGCGCATTCGCACTCATTCCCGAGCGTGCGGAGCTGCACAAGCGCATCGCTCTGCGCTTCGCGGAAATGTTGCGCGATGGCCTGGTGGAAGAACTGCGCGGCCTGAAGAAGCGTTACAAGCTGGCGGCGACCATGCCTAGCATGCGCGCGGTGGGCTACCGCCAGGTGTGGGAGCACCTCGAGGGCGAGTACGGCAAGGACCGCCTGATGGAGAAAGGCATCGCCGCCACGCGCCAGCTGGCGAAGCGGCAGATGACCTGGCTGCGCAGCTTCCCCGACCTACTCCGGCTCGACGCCGGCGGCGCGCAGGGTGTTGCGGTAGGCCTCCATCTGCTGCTTGACGAAATCCGCCAGCCGCTCGGGCGAGCTGGGCGATAGCGCGAAGGCCTGCTTCTCCATCGCCGCCTGCACGTCGGCGCGGCCCATCGCGGCGACGAACTCGCGGTTCAGCCGCTCGACCACCGCGCGCGGCATTTTCGCCGGGCCGAACAGCCCGGCCCACGAGGTGATCGAGAACTGCGGCATGCCCGCCTCCGCGATCGTCGGCACCTCGGGCAGCAGGTGGCTGCGGCGCGGCAGCGTGGTCACCAGCGCACGCAGTTTGCCCTCGCGGATCTGCGGCACCGAGGTGCCCGAGGAGCAGAACATCACCTGCACGCGGCCTGCGACCAGGTCCGTCAGCGCCTGCGGCTCGCCCTTGTATGGGACATGCACCATCTTGATCTGCGCCTGCGCGGCGAAGAACGCGGTCGAGACGATGCCGGTGGTGTTGCCGGTGGCGTAGTTCAGCTTGCCGGGATTGGTGCGCGCATAGGCGATCAGCTCGTCGAGCGACTTCGCCGGCACGTCGGGATGCACCACGATGAAGAAGGTGTAGCGGCCGATGTCGGTGATCGGCGTGAAGTCGGCCACCGGATCGTACGGCGGCGTCTTCTTCATCGCCGGCACCGCCGACATCGGGCTGTTGGTCGCCATCAGCAGCGTGTAGCCGTCGGCGGGGGACTTGGCCACCTCCGTGGCGGCGATGGCGCCGTCGGCGCCGGCCTTGTTCTCCACCACCACGCTCTGCCCGATGGCCTGCGACACCGACGCCGAGAGCACGCGCGAGACGGTGTCGGTGGCCGAGCCTGCCGGGAACGGCACCACCACGCGGATCGGTTTGGCCGGAAACTGCGCGTGCGCCGCCCACGACAGGACGACCAGCGCGAATCCGGAAAGGAGCCTCCTCATTGCACCCTCCCTCACTCGTTCTTCCAGACCCCCCGGATATTAAGCGCGGCGAGGAAAAACTGCAGCCCGACCAGCGCATAGGCGGCGTCGTGCCAGCCCCACACGACCCACAGGGCATTGCTGGCGAGAAACCACCAGAAGCCGTGAGCGCGCCGCGCCGGCGAGCGCGACGCGACCAGCCAGGCAGCGACCACGGTGACCGCCATCGCCGGCCACTGCAGAAGGTCAAGATAGTCCATATCAACGCTAGACCCTAGAATTCAGCGTCCCGTTCAGGAGCATTCATGGAAATCGGCATCGTCGGACTAGGCCGGATGGGCGCCAACATGGCGCGACGACTGGCGCGCGGCGGCGCGCAGGTCTACTGCTACGACAGCTCGGACGCAGCGCGTGGCGCGCTCGCCGCCGAGGCGAACGTGGTCTGCGCCGAGAACCTGGCCGCGCTGTGCGCGCGCCTGCAGGGCGAGCGCGTCATCCTGCTGATGCTGCCGGCAGGCACGACGGTGGAGGACACGATCCGCGACCTGCTGCCGTGCATCTCGGCCGGCGACACGCTGGTCGACGGCGGCAACAGCTACTACCGCGACTCCAAGCGCCGCGCGCTCGCGCTGTCGCAGCAGGGCATCCGCTTCATCGACGCCGGCGTGTCGGGCGGCGTGCACGGCCTCGCGCACGGCTTCTGCCTGATGCTCGGCGGCACGCCGAAGTCGATCGAGATCTTCGAGCCGTTCGCCCGCGTTCTCGCGCCGTCGGCCGAAAGCGGCTGGCTGCACTGCGGGCCGAGCGGCGCGGGCCACTACGCCAAGATGATCCACAACGGCATCGAGTACGGCATGATGCAGTCGCTCGCCGAGGGCTTCGCGCTGCTCGCCGCGCACCGCGACCTCGACATCGACGTCGGGCGCCTCGCCGAGACCTGGCGCCACGGCAGCGTGGTGCGCTCATGGCTTTTGGACTTGGTTTCTGAAATTCTTAAAGATAATGAAAACCTGACGAGCGTCGCGCCGGTGGTGGCGGACTCCGGCGAAGGCCGCTGGACCGCGCTCGAGTCGATCGAGCTCGGCATCCCGGCGCCGGTGATCACGCTCGCGCTGATGAGCCGCTTCTCCAGCCAGGGCGGCTCGGACTACGCGCGCAAGCTGCTCGCCATGATGCGCCAGCGCTTCGGCGGCCATGCCGTGAAGAAAGACGCGTGATCGTCGTAGTGATGGGCGTGTCCGGGTCGGGCAAGACGACCATCGGGCAGGCCCT